>NZ_JBUZWC010000022.1:0-46803 GCF_055329585.1 Virgibacillus sp. GM2-2
GTTTCGTTGCTTGACATACTTGATTGTTTGTTCAGTTTTCAAGGAGCAAATTGTTCCGCCGCCTCAAATTGGCGACTTTATTAATATACCACTTATAAAAAACAAAGTCAATAACTTTATTTAATATTTTTTAAATGGAATGTAAGGGTTGTTCAAAAGACAACGTAAACTAATTTACCATGATTTAAGATTGAAAGCAAGCAAAAAATAAAAAGAATTACTTGGAATAATATTCAAATAAGTCGGAAGTGTATTTTTCAGTATAACCTATCCAATTCAATCTCATTATTATTATGTTTCGTAATGACTTTTTCAATCATAGTTTATTCCTCTTGGAGGGTATAAAACCAACAGCAATTAATTTAATAGAGGACACTAGTTAAAACATAGTGTCCTCATCCAAGTAGATTATTTATTTCGCATCTGCGGGAATAGAAGTACATCACGAATAGATGGTGCGTTAGTTAATAGCATAACAAGTCGATCAATACCTATTCCAAGTCCACCAGTTGGTGGCATACCATATTCTAGTGACTCAAGAAAATCGTCATCCATTAAATGAGCTTCATCATTACCTTGTTCACGTTCTTTAACTTGTGCTTCAAAACGCTCACGTTGATCAATCGGATCATTCAACTCACTGAAGGCATTAGCATGTTCACGACCAACAATAAATAACTCAAATCGATCTGTAAAACGTTCATCTTCTTTGTTTTTCTTAGCAAGCGGAGAGATTTCCACTGGATGCCCATAAACAAAAGTTGGTTGGATAAGTTTTTCTTCTATCTTTTGTTCAAAAAACTCGTTTACAACATGACCAAATGTCATTGTTTCTTGTATTTGGATACCATGTTCTTTCGCAAGCGCGCGTGCATCCTCACCACTCATTTTTTGCCAGAAATCTACACCGGTATACTCTTTTACAGCATCAACCATATGAAGTCTTTTCCATTTAGGGGCAAGAGAAATTTCTTCCTCACCATACGTTAACGTCGTACTACCTAATACTTCCTCTGCAATATGAGCAATCATGTTTTCTGTTAGTTCCATTACATCATGGAAATCAGCGTATGCTTCATAAAGCTCCATCATCGTGAATTCTGGGTTATGTCTAGTCGACACTCCTTCATTTCGGAACACTCGTCCTATCTCATATACTTTTTCCATGCCACCTACAATAAGTCGTTTTAGATGCAACTCAATAGCAATACGCATGTATAAAGGAATATCTAATGCATTATGATGCGTTGCAAATGGACGCGCTGATGCTCCACCCGGAATACCGTGCATCATTGGTGTTTCCACTTCTAAAAATCCATTATTGTCTAAATAACGACGCATTGATTGAATAATTTTACTCCGTAATATAAACGTTTCACGACTAGTTACGTTTGTAATCAAATCTAAGTAACGTTGACGATAACGTTGCTCGATATCCTTTAAACCATGATATTTTTCTGGTAGTGGGCGTAAAGACTTTGAAAGCAAATGGAACTCCGTAGCTTTTACAGATAGTTCACCTACTTTAGTTTTAAACATTACACCTGTGACACCAATAATATCACCCATATCTGTCGTCTTAAATACTTCGTATGCATCGTCACCAATCATATCTTTACGTACATAAATCTGTAGCTGCCCACTTAAATCTTGCACATGAGCAAACCCGGCTTTTCCTTTTCCGCGTTTTGTCATCATTCGTCCAGCTATCGTCACTTGATCTGTATTTTCTTCCAATTCCTCTTTAGAAAATTGATCATAACTTTTTTTCAGCTCTTCAGTGGAATGCGTACGAACAAACTTACCGCCGAACGGATCAATCCCCTGTTCACGATATGTAGCCAATTTGTCTCGTCGAACCTGCATTTGTTCATTTATTTCTTCTGACATAGTAATCACTCCAATAATACTTTTTATATATAACCGCAAACCGTACAAGTGATGTTGCAATCATTTATCGTACATTATATAGGAAGAACTAAAATTTTTCATGTATTTACGTATCTTCTGGTCAACTAAAAACTGCCAGTATAGTAACTGGCAGCATAAAACGCAGAAATCATCTTATCTAAGAAGTGATACTTGCTTCCAATTCTTCTATCAAAATATTTAGGAAGCCAAAGTCTTTCCTCCCTTAGGAGGCTAGCACTCAAATCGTACTATTAACAATTTGAAACCCTATTCTGCCTCCTTCAAGTGTTGAACTTCCCCAATTAACTCTTCCGTTGAGACTGCTAGGTAATCAGAAATTTGTTCTAATAACACTTCGGGGGCTTCCTTTACTCCTCGCTCTATACTTCGAAGCTCGGAGATGGAAACATGTAATGCCTTAGCAAAATCTATTTGTGTATATCCTTTTAATTTACGAAATGCTTTTATTCGTCTGCCTACTCTTTCGATGTCCATAGCCTTACATCCTTTACATCTTGCTCATTCAGTTGCTGTAAGTAATCTGACACCTGTTTTCCGCTACTACCTAATTTCAAAGCAGAATGCAACTCGTTTAATGGTATTAAAACAAATGCACGCTCATGCATTCGTGGGTGTGGCAAAATTAACCGTTCTGTTTTTCTATTTTCATTATTATAGGTTAAAATGTCAAGGTCAATCGTACGAGGGCCAAATCGAATTTCGCGCTTACGACCCAACTCGTTTTCAATGTGCTGGCACGCGTCCAACAGTTCGTTTGGAGAAAGGGTTGTTTCAATCTCCACCACCATATTTAAAAAGTCCGCCTGATCGGTATACCCTACAGGTGCTGTTTCGTAAATTGAGGACTGTTTTATTATCGTAATGTGCTCATGTATCTCCAGTTCATGTATTGCTTTTTGCAAATGGGTAAATCGTGGTTCTATATTCGTTCCAAGAGCTAAAAAAATTCTATTCATTACACTTTCTCCCTAAAAATTTCTACTGCTACCGATTCGTAGTGGCCGCGAATTGGCGGATCTGGCTTCACAACTTTTACCAAACATGCCTGTAATAAATCAAATTTGGATAATAGTTTAGCGGCTATTTCTTCGGCTACCGCCTCAATTAAATTTTTTGGTTCACCTTCGACAATTTCCTGTATAGTTTCATATACATGTCCATAGTGAATGGAGTCTTCCATACGATCACTTTTGCCCGCTTGCTCTAAGTTTACCATTAACTCTACATCCACGTTAAACCGTTGTCCAAGCGAATTTTCCTCTGGAAGTAAACCATGATACCCATAAAATTGCAACTTCTTCATTATTATTTTATCCATTAGTTGTCATTACCTCCAGCCAGCATCGCATCCATCATCTTTGCAAGTTCAACATGCCGCTTCACATCATGGACGCGCACAAGTTGTATACCTTTTTGGATAGCTAAACACGTTGTTGCACCCGTACCATTATCGCGTTCTTCTGGTGGGACGTCTAATATATTGCCAATAAATGTTTTACGTGAAGCGCCTAAAAGAATCGGATAACCAAGTTCATTAAATGCTTCCAGATTGTTCATGACGGCCAAATTATCTGCTTGTGTTTTAGCGAATCCAATTCCTGGATCAAGAATAATATGTTCCTCTTTTACACCTGCCTGTCTTGCAATCTCAATGCTCTCCTTTAAATCTTTTTTCATATCATCAATTAGTGATGTGTAATTTTTATTATTACGATTATGCATTAATATGATTGGTACATCATATTCTGCTGCAACGTCTGCTATTTCAGGTTCTTTTTTGGCGCCCCATACATCATTTATAATTTCGGCACCAGCTTCAATAGCTGCTCTAGCTGCCTTTGCTTTATATGTATCAATTGAAATGGGAATCGTAACCGCAGCTTTCACAGCTTTGATCATAGGCACAACTCGTTTAATTTCTTCATCAACTGAAACCGGCTCATGATTAGGACGAGTTGACTCTCCACCAATATCAATAATATCGGCACCTTGTTTCTCCATTTCAATTGCTTGCTTCACTGCTTTTTCTATTGTGGTATAACTTCCACCGTCTGAAAATGAATCTGGCGTTACATTTAGAATTCCCATGACATACGTCCGTTTTGATAAATCGTAGGTCGCTGTATTGGTTTTCAGTATTGCTTGCATTTTATTACCTTCTTCCACGTATCCTCTATTCCTTTTAATCGTATCACAGCGTAAAAAAAAGGACTAGTACCGATTTTTTTCGATACCAGTCCTTGTTAATTCTAACTTATTGTTCTGTTTCTTCGAATTCATATAGTGGAGTTGATAAGTATCGTTCCCCATTACTAGGTAGAACAGCAACTACCTTTTTGCCTTTACCTAGTTTTTTCGCAACTTGTTTGGCAGCAGCTATTGCAGCACCAGATGAGATTCCACCGAGAATACCTTCTTTCTTAGCAACTTCACGAGAAGTATCGAAAGCTTCTTCGTTTGTAATTCGAATGACATCATCATATATATCTGTATCCAACACTTTTGGTACGAATCCTGCACCAAGTCCCTGAATTTTATGTGGTCCAGGTGAACCACCAGATAAAATCGCTGAATCAGATGGTTCGACAGCATAAATTTTAATACCATCAAAATGATCTTTTAAAACTTTCCCTGCTCCGGTGATCGTTCCACCTGTTCCAATTCCAGAAATAAATGCATCGAGACCATCTTTCATTTGTTCGACGATTTCATTACCTGTAGTTCTGGCATGTACATCAGGATTTGCTTTATTATTGAATTGTTGTGGCATAAAATAACCATTCTCTTCTTTTAATTCCTCTGCCTTTTTAATTGCAGCATTCATTCCACCAGACCCAGGAGTTAAAACTAGCTTAGCACCATATGCTCTTAATAAGTTTTGGCGTTCTTTACTCATTGTATCGGGCATAACTAAAATTGTTTTGTATCCTTTAGCAGCTCCAACCATTGCAAGCCCAATTCCAGTGTTACCACTTGTGGGTTCAATAATGGTGTCACCTTCCTTTAATACGCCTTCTTCTTCGGCAGCTTCAATCATTGCTAAAGCAATTCGATCCTTCACAGAACTTCCTGGATTCATATACTCGAGCTTTAAGTAAATATCTGCACTATCCGCATCAGCCGAACGATTTAACTTAACCATTGGCGTTTGGCCAATCAAACCAGCAATATTATCAGCAACTCTCATACAACTACCTCCTAATTCCTAGTAATTTTATAGGATTTATTTACAATGTACAACGCAATTCGTTAATTGTCAAACAATGCTTACTATTTAGGTATTACTCTTTTTCTTTTTCATATACCCACTCTATATCTAACTTATTCCAAAGTGGTTCAGTGGTTAATGATTGATCTAATTTATCCAAAGCTAGTTCTCTTTTTAAATATGGTTTAATTTCTTCATACGTGAAATTAATATCAGGTAATAAGCGATGTAAAAAAATAATAGCTATGCCAGTATTACTCGCAAAGGGTTCACTATATGTTCCTGCTTCCATCTCTTTTGCGGTTTCATAATAGCCATCAGGCAAAAACTGACTATTGGTTTGAAAATAGCCAAGATATCCCCCATCTTTTTTGGTGTCCTCATCAATTGAATATTCCTTTGCAAGTAATTGGAAAGAAGCGCCGTTATCAAGCTCCTTTTTCACTTTTTCAGCTGTTTCCATATCCTGCACTATTATATGAGAGACTTTGATAGATGATGAAAAGTTGTATTGATTTTTATACTCATTGTAGTACGATCTCATCTCTTCTTCAGGAATTTCTGTATCCATTGTCAATAGAGCACCGAGTTGATAGCGGTAAATAATATCCTTTCGCCATTCTTTTTCTTTTTGCTTTATTTCTTTTGGAGTCATCGGACCTTGCATACCTGTAAGTAAGGCGAGCTCTCGTTCAATAATTTTTTCACTAACTTCAATATCATGCTTCTCCGCCAATTGTTTAACAATTTCCGCGTCGACCATTCGTTTTAACTGGTCTTTTCCGTTTGTTTCACGCAGCTTAGACATCCATGCTTCGTATGAAATTGTTTCCCCGTTTATTGTCGCAACAGGCTCTTGTGCGTCCACTTCTTTTTCACCATTTTCCAGAACAACCTTGTCATCATCTTTATTCCAGAACAATAACGTAGCAACATTTGTAATCAACAATACAACAATTATCCCCAATAATAATTTTTTTGGCATATAAAGCTCCCTATCCTAACCATTTTTAATCTGTTTGTTTTAATGCTTCTAACTCTTCCACATTGAACTGATAGATCTCATTACAAAAATGACACGTAGCTTCTGCACCTTCGTCTTCATCAATCATTTTTTGTATTTCATCGTTACCTAGTCCACCTATAGCTCGTTCAATCCGTTCTTTGGAGCATTTGCATGAAAATTCTATAGGCAATGATTCATGTATTTTAACTTCTTCATCTCCGAAAAGTCTTTGTAAAATTTGTTGTGGTGACTTCCCTTCTTGAATTAACGATGAAATTGGTGGGAACGATTGTATCTGTTCTTCCAATCGTTCAATTACTTCTTCATCGGCACCAGGCATGACTTGAATAATGAATCCGCCGGCAGCTAGTACCGAGTGGTCTGGGTTAATGAGTACCCCTGCACCTACTGCAGAAGGTACTTGTTCGGAATTAGCAAAGTAATACGTGAAATCCTCACTTATCTCTCCAGAAACAATTGGTACTTGTCCTGTAAAATAATCTTTTAGCCCTAAATCCTTAATAACACTTATGTTTCCTTCTGTTCCAACCGCACGTGCAACATCTAATTTACCTTTACTGTTTAGATCAAAATCAACATGAGGATTTGTTACATATCCACGTACTTCTCCATGTGCATTTGCATCAGCTATAATTGGGCCGATCGGTCCATTCCCTTCTACTTTTACTGTAATGGAGTCATCACCCTTCATCATTGCGCCCATCATAGCTGTTATTGTAATAGTCCGTCCTAATGCTGCAGAGGTTGTTGCCCATGAATCATGCCGACGCTGTGCTTCACTGACCGTATTGGTTGTCGTGCTTGCATAAGCGCGAACCATTCCATTATAGGTCGTTGCCTTTACTAGATAATCCTTCATAAAAATTTACTCCTTTTCCAAGTTGCGTTTATAAATGATATACAATCCTTTTAACGTCAAGTTTGAATCAACGTCATCGATTGTTTTTGAATCGTCCGCAATAAGTTTTGCTAACCCACCCGTTGCAACTACTGTTGGAGTTTCGTTAGCTTGATGTTTAATTCTAGAAACTACTTCATCCACCTGACCAATATAACCATAATAAATTCCTGCCTGCATCGCTTCGACAGTAGAAGTACCAATTACACTTGAAGGACTTGTAATTTCTACCTTTGGTAGCTTTGATGCTTTTTTATATAATGCTTCTAACGAAATATGAATTCCAGGTGCTATCGCTCCACCTTCATATTCTTTGTTTTCATTAACATAACAGTATGTTGTTGCTGTTCCAAAATCGATAATGACTAACGGCGAGCCGTATTCTTCTATGGCCCCAACCGCATTAACAATCCTGTCTGCACCTATTTCCTTTGGATTCGGGTATTTCATCGATAAATAGGATTGTACATTATCTTTTCCAATAACCATTGCCTCTTGATTAAAGTATTTCTTACACATTTTTTCTAGGGCAAACATAATCGGTGGCACAACTGAAGATATAATAATTCCTTTAATATCGTTAAAGGAAATGTTCCGATGTTCTAATAGTGATTTTATAAGCATAGCAAATTCATCTTCTGTTTTATAGCGATCTGTCTTAATCCGCCATTCGTGAATTAATTTATCTTGATCGAATACACCTAATACCGTATTCGTATTTCCTACGTCCAGAACAAACAACATATTTTATTCATATCCTTCCACTCAACAATCAATTTCCTTAAATATATCACATATTTATAAGTGAAGAAAAACGTATACTTTTGTAGCAGTGCGAAAAAACAACCCTCCATTACGAAGGGTTGTTTTTATATAGGATATCGTTATTCCTTTTTATTATCCTCATCCAAAGAAGAAGGCTCTTCATCTTTTTCTTCATGAACGTCTTCTTCTAATTCTTTTCTTGCTTTTTCTTTTGCTTCCTCAAATGTTTCCGGTACTGTGTCATCATCTTTTGGATGGATATTCACTCGCAAATCTTTATCCTCATCTTCGGATTTTTTTGGAGTTTCCACATCTTTCACCGGTTCAGGAAGTTTACCATCTTCGAATAAACCTTTTATTTGTCGAGCATCTAACGTTTCAACCTCTAATAGTGTTTGTGCAACAAGTTCTAGCTTATCCTTATTTTCTGTAAGGATTTGTTTTGCACGTTCATAACAGAAGTTGATAAAGTTTTGCATTTCTTTATCGATTTCATGCGCAATACTATCACTGTATGTTGTATCATTCTGAATGTCTCGACCAAGGAATACTTGATTGTTACCACCACTTGTAAATTGTAATGGACCAATTTTGTCACTCATACCATACTCCGTAACCATTTTACGTGCAATACCTGTAGCACGCTGGAAGTCATTATGAGCTCCGGTACTTACTTCACCAAAGATAATTTCCTCTGCTACACGGCCACCAAGTAGCCCTGTTATTTTATCCAGCAATTCTGGTTTTGTCATAAAGTAACGGTCTTCTTTCGGAAGCATAACAGCATAACCACCAGCTTGACCACGTGGGACAATGGTTACTTTATGAACCATATCCGCATCATCCAACACCATCCCAATAATCGTGTGACCACTTTCATGGTATGCCACAATGTTACGCTCTTTCTTAGAAATAACTCTACTTTTCTTCGCAGGACCAGCGATAACGCGGTCAATTGCTTCATCAAGATCAAGCATGTCAATTGTTTTCTTATCTTGACGTGCTGCTACTAATGCAGCTTCATTTAACAGATTCTCTAAGTCTGCTCCAGAGAAACCTGGCGTACGCATTGCAATAACTTTCATGTCAATTGCTGGATCTAACGGTTTATTTTTAGCATGTACCGCTAATACTTCTTCACGGCCCTTAACGTCTGGACGGTCAACTGTAATTTGACGGTCAAAACGACCCGGACGTAATAATGCAGGGTCAAGTATATCAGGACGGTTAGTAGCAGCAATAATAATTATACCTTCGTTTACTCCAAAACCATCCATTTCAACAAGTAGTTGGTTCAGGGTTTGTTCACGTTCGTCGTGTCCACCACCAAGACCAGCTCCACGTTGACGACCAACTGCATCAATCTCATCAATGAAGATAATACATGGTGCATTTTTCTTTGCATTTTCAAATAAATCACGGACACGAGAAGCACCTACACCGACAAACATTTCTACGAAGTCAGAACCACTAATAGAGAAGAAAGGCTTGCCAGCTTCACCTGCTACCGCACGTGCAAGTAATGTTTTACCAGTACCAGGAGGGCCAACTAGTAGAACCCCTTTTGGAATTCGTGCACCCACTTGTGAAAATTTACGTGGATCTTTCAAAAAGTCAACAACTTCTACAAGCTCTTGCTTTTCTTCATCCGCGCCTGCTACATCTTTAAAACGAACCTTTTTCTTTTCTTCTGTAAACATTTTCGCTTTACTTTTTCCAAAGTTCATCACACGGCCGCCACCGCCACCTTGTGATTGGCTAAGTATGAAGAAGAAAAATAATCCTATAAGTAAAAACGGAACAATTCCTGTTAAGAAGGTAATCCATGCACTAGGCTGTTCTTCTTGTTCAACATTTAATACACTTTGTTCATTAGCTATTTCATAAATATTTGCTATAATATCTGTGTTTTCTGGAACCTGAGTAACAAATTGTTGATCTCCTTCTTCCAGTTCACCAGTTATTCGTATTACTTTATTTACAGGCTGCATGGTCATTTCTGCAATATCACCATTATTTAATGCCTGCATAAACTCTTCAACATTTAAATCTTTTGCTTGTTCATCTTGGCCTCTAAATAATTCGATAACTGCCACGACTACTAGAAAAATTAGGAACCAAAAGAACACATTCCGCATTAATCGTTTCATTACTTACCTCCTCCCAAACGGGAAAAACTACAAACAATGGTATCATAGGAAAAAGTTACAATACAACTATTTCCACTTGACTAGACATTATTTTGTAAAGTTATTTTTATGTTTCTATTTTACATCATGATTAAAAAAGTAATACCAAACATTTAGTGACAAGTATTGTATATTTACGTTTACTGCTGCCTATCTACTTGTACGCCACCTCATTATTCTTCTCCACCGTATATTTCTGGTTTTAATACCCCGATATACGGTAAGTTTCGGTATTTCTCTTGATAATCTAAACCATACCCAACTACAAATTCGTCTGGCACGTCAAAACCAATAACATCTGCTTTGATATCTGCAGTTCTGCCAGATGGTTTGTCGAGCAAGGTTACAATTCGGATGGACTTCGCTTTTCGGTACTTAAACAAGTCGACTAAGTAGCTTAGTGTAAGACCGCTATCAATAATGTCTTCTATTATTAAAAGATCGCGCCCTTCTACTTTTGTGTCTAAATCCTTCACAATTTTCACTTCACCAGATGAGCGGGTCTTACCTCCATAACTAGAAACATCCATAAAGTCCATTTCTAAGTGGGTGTCCATATGCCGTAATACATCTGACATAAATGGCATCGCACCTTTTAACACACCGATTGCTAAAGGAAATTTCCCATCATATTCTTCTGTAAGTTGTTTTCCAATTTCTTCGCATTTTTTTGCGATTTCCTCTTTTGTGACCAATATCTTCTCAATATCGTTATGCATGCCTGTTCCTCCTACCTAGTAGCTTTTTCATAGTAAAGTTGTATAAATGAGGTGTCTTTTGTCTCGTTTTTTGGCTCACCTTTTTTTAGTCCTACAAGCCATAAGATTTCTCCATTGTTATCCGTCACAATCGGCCAAGAATCACGTAATCTGGATGGAATTTTTTCATCGATGAATATATCTTTTATTTTCTTACTTCCATTCAGACCTTTCCATCTCATCCTATCTCCTGGCTTCCTCGTTCTAATATGTAATGGCAGTGCAACTTGAGTACTGCCACATAAATAAAATTTCTGACTTTTATTATGTAGGTTGTCTATAAAATCAGCCCGAATAATCGATCCATCGGGTAATGTGACTTCGCCAGGAATCGTAATGGCTTTATGAAATGGAGATGGTTGAGGCAGCTTGTTTTCGAAGTAAATGTTCATCGTTCGGTAGGATTTCTCAACCTTTAAATGATGTGGGAAATCTAAACTACCACTGGCCTTTTGGTTATTCATCAATGCAAAAAACTGTTCCTCATGCATATACGATAAATTTTTAGGCAATTCATCATATAGATAACTCAATATTAGATGATAGGCTCTTCTTTGTAAAGCACTGTGCTGCTCCTGAAACGAATCAATTTCGATTGTTGAAAAATTGCCATCTCTGTTCAATTTAACAGCCTGTTGTACAAGCTTTTTCGCCTCCATGGTCAAAAAATCATTATCTGACTGCAGGGATTTACTTAAATGCTGTACTGTTGTATGTATATTATTGTTTTGACTTTTTAGTATTGGAAGTACGTGCTTACGAAAATAATTCCTTGTATAATCCGTTGACAAGTTGGACGGGTCAAGCCTTGATGGGATATTATTTTTTAAACAGTATTCTTTAATTTCATTTTTGGTAACCCCCAAAAATGGGCGAATGATTTTGCCATTAGCGAATGGACGTACTACAGGCATTCCTGAAAGGGCTCTACTATTACTAGACCGTGCAAATCCCATTAGCATGGTTTCTACTTGATCATCACCATGATGACCAAGCGCAAGATAATCAGCGCCATATTCCTTCATCTTTTTAGAAAAAAATTGGTATCGCATTTTCCTAGCTGCTACTTGTGTTCCAAAACCTTTCTCTTTCTTGTACGAAGGAACGTCTAAAGAAGTTCCACAAAAATCAATATCCCACTTTGCACACACTCTCTCTACAAAACGTAGATCTTCTAATGACTCTTCACCACGTAGTTGATGATCTACGGTGAGTGCTACAAGATTTAAATTCCACTCTTTACGTATAGAATGAAAAAAATGAAGAAGTGCCATCGAATCTGGACCACCCGAAACTGCAACTAACACCGTTGCATCAGGTGAAAGCAGCCCATTATTCCGCATAAATACATGTACACTTTCTTTCATTTTTACTACATCCTTTGTAATTAAAATTGTGGAATGATTTTATCCTATCATACCCTAAGATTAATATAAAAGAACTACCATTAAGGAAGAAATAGCGAAACAAGATAATAAAATAAAGCAACGATTGAGATACCTGTTGACTCAACAAGTAACGAGGCTTTCTGATTTCGTTGCTTACGTAACTGACGTGGCTGGCGCTGTCTTGGACGGTTAAGCAACATCTCGATATCTTTTTTCATTTCCAAGCTAGATTGATATTTTCCCTGTAATGCTTTAACTAGACTAGGTAAATACGGGCGTAAAGGTGATACTTTTTTTAGTTTATCAATGATTATCGCTTCCGAATTGCTTCCTCGATCAAATTGGTTAGGATAGTATATTTTGACGAAAACCATCACAAGTGCAAACAAATCATAACTAGGTTCTGCCTTCCTTGTACCCATTCCCCAATATCCACGATCGTAAAACTCTGTATACTCTTTTATTGCTCTTCCAATTTGTGTAGTCCCACCGACGTCAATCCACCGGACTTTAGGAGGGGAATGTAAGACTAATAAGTTTTCCTCCTTTAAGTCACCGAACACCCAGCCCGCTTTATGAAGACCAGCTAAATCATCGAGGAGTTGAAGCATCAGAACGCCAATCCAGGAGCTGCCATTCCGTTTGATAAAGGATGATAGACTTTGGCCCTGTATATATTCCATTACATAGAAAGAAAAAACTGTCCCAACAGGCGTAAGCCAATCATCCACATCAACTAAAGAAGGTCCAAGACGACTTCCTTGGACCTTTTGTAACGATTTTAAAACATTTACCTCCATCGTCATAGACATACTTTTCTCACTTATTTTAAGCGCAACGCGTTTTCCCCCAACTTCACAGAGAAAAACACTCCCTATCGCACCATTGCCAAGTTTTTTTATAACGGCATAGCGTTTATTATGCCATTTACCTACAATGACGGTGCCGGGCTTAATATTAATACCATGCTTCTTCGACTGGTGGTTCGTCTTCATCGTCAAAGCTCCTTAGCAAGCTTGTTTTACCAAATTGATACATCGCCTCGCGAATTGCCGGTCCTGTTGGCGTAATTCCTCCACTAGTAAGTTTCGGAAATATAGCAGATATAGAATCTAGCCTTGGTGACCAGTCTAAAATTTGTTTAATATCTTT
The DNA here is from genome assembly GCF_055329585.1 of Virgibacillus sp. GM2-2. Classification (NCBI taxonomy): domain Bacteria; kingdom Bacillati; phylum Bacillota; class Bacilli; order Caryophanales; family Bacillaceae; genus Virgibacillus; species Virgibacillus sp. GM2-2. The sequence goes on from NZ_JBUZWC010000022.1 coordinate 13,318, forward strand.
TTTCCGATCAGGGAAGGTGAAAACACAGTAACGATTTCGCCCAATTCTAGCATTTAAACTAATTGACAAATCAATTAAAGCTTCTTTCACGGTCGGCAACTTATCATGCATACTTGCGCTTGTATCAACTAAAACGAGTACTTCTAAATCACAAGTCTCTCCTAGTTCCTCAACGACCTCCATGATTTCGCCACGCTTTTCTGGCTCTAACTCATCCATTGTTTGCTTTGGACCAAGAATTTGTTGTAATTCTTGATTGACAAAACCTTGTAACGTTTGTGTCATTGCTTGTTTTGTAACCATTTGTACTGTCTGGGATAACGACTTCTTATAAACAATTTGGCTTACGCCTCCACCAGAAAGCGCAACTTCTTCAACTTCTTCTAATCCTTCTGGCTGTTCTGTCTGATCATCATCCAATATTCCTATTACATTCACCGTAATCCCTTGCTTGTGAGCAAGTGCTGCAGTCGCAGCTGGGTCTTCCCCTTTATTCGAACAACCATCTGTAATTAAAAGGATTTGCTTTAGTGTACCTTTTTTCATCCAATCCACCTCCAACTCTTTCCTAATCATCCTCGCCAAAATTCAGGAAATTTATACCTATTTGGTAGGTGGAAATAACCAATATTTTCATCATAATCTTATCTTGACTACTGGAATACGACGACCCCGGCCGGATTACTGGATAAGTAGAAGCCAGATACTGCTCGGCAACGGACACAGAAGCCTTTATTTTCACTTTTGGGGCATGTTTTATGGGTTAAACGGACTCAGGATGCCTTATTAAGGTAAAAACAAGTTGAAATCAGACTTTTTTACTAAATAAGGTATCCTGAGTCCGCTAACAACTACATTTGCCCCAATTTTGCACAAATAAGGGCTCTGGTGTCCGCTTATTTTAATTTCACTACTAGTAATCATTCTCTTATTAACAAGTGAATGTTTTTTCTCAGTATACGTAGACTGCGACGTAATTTGGAATATGGTAGCTTGCCGCTACGGAAAAACATTTCGCTTTCCGCGGGCTTGCGCTGAGTCTCCTCGGAGCAAAAACCGCTCACTGCGGGGTCTCATCACTTCGCTTTCCCGCAGGAGTCTTCATGTTTTTCCTTCGCTGGAATTGCACCCCATTATTCTTGCTTCATTTGTTAAAAAAACATGAGTTACACGCTATTTTGGCAGTTGATTGGAGCGGAAGGCAGTCGACTCCTTGAAAAAGAAAATCACTTTTTCTGCGTGCGATGTTTTTTCAGGGAAGCTTTCCTTGTCCTACGGGATTAATAGGCATAGGTGAGACCCCACAGTGCGATATTAATGATGGCCGACTAAAACCGTCCTTTGCGGACAACGTCGGCATACCCCTTGCCGGGGCAAGGAGGCTCACCAGCCGCCCTAAGGTGCGCGACTGCCCGCAGCGGAAATCAACGTTTCTGTTACCATAAACTTGAATTATCACTACCTCGCATTTTCCTTCTACTGTGCATACTTATGTCCCGCTGGAATGGCAGCCCATTGTGGTACGTTTTTGTTGATTTTTGCTACCATTACCGTCATGTCATCTGCTATTTCACCAGATCTCGTACGAACTACTTCTTCTAATATTAAATCTGCAACTTCTTGCGGGTCGTTTGTTTGCATTTCACGAATTTTTCGTTTCAACCATAAATCAACATTTTCCACGTGCTTTGGACCATCGAAAATTCCATCGCTCATCATGATCAGTAGATCATCAGCCATTAATTGTTCCTTCACTATGTCAACATCAAACTCCTGAATAATACCCATTGGTAAATTGCTTGCTTCTACCTTAAGCATTTTATCTCCCCGTTTAATAAAACTTGGTGTTGAACCAATCTTCAAAAACCGAACAGCAGCATTATGCAAATTAATAACTGCTAAATCAAGCGTCGCAAACATCTCATCAGTAGATCGTAATGAAAGAATCGAATTTATTGATTTAATCGCTACCTTCTCTGGAATCCCTGTTTGCAATATTTGCTGTAGTAAACGCAATGTCTCTACACTTTCTTCATGAGCGCGTTCACCATTACCCATACCATCACTAATTGCCATTGCGTATTTGCCTGTACCTAGCTCCATTGTTGTAAAACTATCTCCTGATATAACTCCTCCCCCTTTTGCCGCGTGTGATACTCCTGTCTCCACCACATATTCCTTTGCCGATCCGAATACAATAAAACAGCTTCCGTTTGGAAATGGAGAGATTTCTTCTTGTTTAACAACTACCACTTCATTTAAAATATCAGAAAGCATTGGTGCGATTAACTTGGCACCTTCACCTCGGTACTCGTATAGGTTAACGAGCATTTCAATATCAATATTTCCTTTGTCCAAACTAAAAATATCCAGTTTTTCCATTTCAATTCCCATCTGTTCTAGTCCTTGAATAATTTGCATTTCCTGTTGTTCATGGTGATGTCGTTCCTTTAAAATTTCCTTTGCAAAGTCATCCATTACCTCTGACACACCCTGTAACTGTTCTGCAACAAAGCGTTTACTTTCAGACACTTGCTTCTGTAGCCGTTGATTTGCTTCGAATATCGTTAATTCTTCCTTCATCACATCCATTACTTTTTTCGATTTTACACAATGATTTTCAAACGTTCGCATATCTCCTGGGCTTGGCTCGCGATTTTCAACTAAGTCATTTTTTAACCCTTCCATTAATGAATACGATTTATCGAATTGCTGTTGCCAGCATCGGTTTTTCATAAAGCATCCTTGGCACGTTTTTTCCGTTACCTGACTTAAAAAATAGTCTGTTTCTCGTTTATAATCAGCATCTTCTTCAACAGATGTATATTCTACTGCTTGAAAGCTCCTTGAGAGCGCCTCAAAAACGTCTGAAAATTGCTCAACCCGTTTAGCCGTAACATTTCTAACCTTTTGTAGATACTGTTCCTGTTCATTCGTATACTCCTCCGTGCCAGGAATATAGCGGGAAAGTTTTTTAAACCAACTAGCAGGAGTGAGGAAAAATAATAAAATTGCTGCTGAGGACTCAATTAGAGAAGGAAGCAAATTGGCAGCATCTCCATATATGCCAACCAAAAAGGTCCCAACCAATAACCCAATACTAACCCCCATCTTTTTTCCTTCTTTAAGCAATCCACCGAGAAGCCCTGAAAACGCGAGTAGACTCATTTGATATAGATTGGCAACATTAGCAAGTGAAAGTATTAAACCAGCAACAACCCCAACAGTTGATCCAACTGCCGCTCCCCCAATGAAAGACAGCATTAAAACAAAATATCGTGAAAAAATTTGTTCGAAAGATGCATTATATATTTCCCAGCCAATTGATCCCGTTAGTATGGAAGCAAGTAATATAATCATACAAACGATTTCTTCATTCTTTAACGTAGGTTTATATTTTTTTGGTGATAATAATGGAATGCTTTGCATAAAGATTAATACTAGGACCGTTCCCAAAACACCTTCAACAAATAAAAGCATCCATTCGTATGATGATAGCTGACCTGAAAATGAATAAAGTGTGATACGTGGAGCCATGGTGGCTAAAAAAACAAACAAAAGAATTGCTCCTTGTTGGTTTTTTACACGTTTAAACAAACCAGCTAAAAATATAAAAACAATCATGGCAAGCATAATAAATATACCTTGATCGACCGAATAACTTAATGCTCCAATAAAGGTGGCTAGCATTACCTTTGCTGCCTTTTCTTTATGTACAAGCCATATCGTTGCTAAAAACGCAACAGAAAACGGAGATACGGCAGATAATATGACAGCTCGTCCTAACAAAAAACCGACAATAAAAAATAACCACCCCTTCTCTATTAAAATTGATTGTGTTTTTGAATAGATCCTTCTTCGCCACTTATGCATGACCCCTTGTTCAGCCCCGAACACCTTTGTTTCCATTCTTGGTATTGAATCCATCATCCAAATCCACTCCCTCTTAAAGCTATTAAATCATAGGAAGTAAATTTATTTTGTCAAAACATCAGACGATATTCATAAAATCGTTCGACTAACTTCTATTTAAATCAATCACGTTTCTACAAGAACTAACGCGTTTCCAAAAATAAAATTGTGAAAAAGTATGCTTAAACACTTGTTATCTGGTAATCGTTCCATATCTTGTTTAACTTGCAAAATTCGCTATATGAACGAAATTTCAAAAATCTAGCGAAAGGATTGACACTACTCGTATAGTGATGTAATATATTTTTTGCACTGCTAAAAAGTTAACGCTTAAAGTTAGCAGTATAAGTTTAGTTAACTAAGGCTTTCACCATTAAAGCCTGGCGACAAGCCAAGTTTTCTAATGGCTAAATTTGGCGGCGTAGCTCAGCTGGCGAGAGCGTACGGTTCATACCCGTGAGGTCGTGGGTTCGATCCCCTCCGCCGCTATCAAAACTTGAAAAGCGTAGGCGACTGGTCAGAAGCGGACGCATAAGCAAGGAACCGTAAAACGCTTGTTCTTTAGCGTTTGGAGTGTTCATTGCTTATGACGGCAGCTTCTAGGAGTCGGAGCTAGACAAACAAAAGCTCGAGATTCCTATGAATCTCGAGCTTTTGTAGTATCTGTTGCGGTCTATCGGACACACGATTCCTTATTTACTAAAAAACGAACCCTTTTCACATGTTTGCGGACTCAAGATACCTTATTTAGCAAAAATGGACACAAAAGAAGCGCAATCCTATCAATAAGGGCCTATGTGTCCGCTTCCCCCCATAAATCAGGTTGTTTTCTACAAATAGCGAACACTCTGTCCGCTAAATATTCATTTACCTAAAAGCATTGCTGAGCGCTGGAACTGGACGTGTCTGTTTCGGTTAGCCATTTGCCCAAAATTTCAATTCTATAGTTTCCAACAAAAAAAGGCACTACTTCGAAAAGTAGTACCTGCCATGATCTATTTTTATAGAGCATCTTTATAGACAGCAATATTATCCTCGTTTAGCACCCCGGCCTCCGCGTTTGGTTTCCGTTTGCTTCTTCAATGAAGCTAAACGATCCTCTGAATCCTTTAGAAATTTGTTCATCTTTGATTCAAATGTTTCGCCACGATCACGGTTGTTCCTCGGACGTGCTGGCTTATCTTTAGCCTTTTTGATGGATAGACCGATTTTACCATCTTTCTCAACATTAATTACTTTAACCAAAACATCGTCACCGACAGTTAAGTGTTCATTAATGTCTTTAACATAGTTATCGGCAACTTCACTAATATGGACTAGACCTGTTTTCCCTTCTCCAAGTTCTACAAATGCACCAAAATTAGTGATACCAGTTACCTTACCTTGCAGCTTGCTGCCTACTTCGATTGACATAAAAAAAATGCTCCTCCTTAAAATTTTAAATATACTACTATTATATTATAGCCAAGTTAGTAAAAGTGTGTCAATAAGATGGCTCCTCGTCAGGGATTTTGAAAATTAATTCCCCTTCTTTAGAGAAAAAATAATTGGTTCTTGCAATTTCTAGAACGTATTCCTCATTTTGCAAGAGCTGAATTTCCTCTTTAAGATCAGCCTCTTTATTTTCTAATTTTGCCATCTTTTGTTGCAATTGTTCATATTGTTCCTGTTTCTCAGCTTGGAGTGCACGTTGCTTAACATGATATGTAACCATTGTGCCGATCATAAGGAGGGCTATGATAGAAAATAACACAAGACGCCGAATCAGACGTTGTTTTTTACGTTTCTGCCTACCTTTATGTGCATCGTACTGCTGCATATAATCTGAACTTAATCTTGTTACTGTTTTTTCCTTCGCGGACACGACCTCATTACCTCCTCTTAAATTTTAAATACTTCCACCATTTCTTACATATATTCTTCATTGTACTATAAAATCCTGCTAGTTTGTGTAAATATTTTTTAACTCCTTCCGGTAATATGCGATAAATGAACATAATTACCCACTTAAATGGAGCAAAGATTATTTTACCTATCGTTAGTAATACAATGAAAAGAACCTGAAGTATATAGGCAATTGCCGAGAATAATAAGGAAAAAACAAACACAACTGGCGCGACAAGTATTTTTCGAACTGTATTTGCTATAAAACGATACACCGATAAGGCAATCTGAATCAGCCGCTCAAGTAATTTTTTGTATGCTTTAGCTGCAAGTGCTTGATATGTTGCAAACCCAAGCAAACAAGCAGCAAATACATAGAATCGTAACTCACCAGCATTTACACGATATAAAATATAAAATAATAATAAGGTTTGTGAAATCCAGAAGCAGATTTCCATGAAAAAGATGAGGAATACGGAATGCTTCCAATGTACCGATGCTCGCCTAAATGTATCCAATATAGCCCCTAAATAAAATCCACCTAAGATCATGGCGAGCATCGTCATAAACTGGACGGATAGAATCATCTAAACAACTTGCTAAAGAAACCCTTAGCTTTCTCCTGATGTTGTTCATCTACATAGGAAAGCTCATAGATTTTACCTTTTATGGAAACAAGCCCTTCACTTACATCCAAATTTTTCAGATGAAGGTTTTGTCCACGTACAATTAAAAATCCCATGACGGTTTCCAACAAAAATTCCTCATTGTCAAAGCTATCCACTTCTTTTACACCACTGATTTCTACGCTTTTTCGATTATTAATTTTCAAAGCGTGATCCTGTTGTGTTACATGAGGTTGCGTATCCTTTTCATAATAATTCATAAAAATCGTCCTCCTTATCATTATAACTATATGAAAAGGAGGACAAGTCTAGAACTGCGTTATCTTTATTTTATAAAACATCATTGTTATTTTGTTGTGCTTCTTTCACCTGTTGACGCGTATCATGCAATTCTTCATAAGTCTGTTGGAATTGAGGGTTTTCCGTAGCCTCCGTTCCATAGGATTGCGTGTTTTGTAACTGCCGCTCAGCTTGTTGCAACTGTTCTTCAGCTTGTTTGAGAAGTTGAGGGTCTCTGCCTTGTGCTTGTTTGACAGCTCGACCAGCTTCTTTTATTTGTTGACTTGCCTGTTGTAGTTTTTGATGAAGACTTTTCTCTTCCATTTCGTACACTCCTTTTATTGTGGCAATATCTATATTTTCCCTTGTGTTAAAGGTATTATGTATAGAAAAAATACAATTTAAATAGTTAAAAGACACAATCTTGCAAAAAATAAAAAATAATTCATTCTATTTCATGTAAAGAAATGGTAATATGGTATAAATAGATAGTTTAACCTAGATAAAGGGGGATTTGGGTTATGTCACATGCAATAGAATGTAAGAATGTGAGTAAAGTCTTTAAAGGAGACGGCGTAAGTACATACGCTTTAGAAAACGTTAATCTGCAATTTAAAGAAGGCGAGTTTGTAGCAATTGTTGGCGCATCAGGATCTGGTAAATCAACGTTGTTAAGTCTTCTTGGTGCATTAGATATACCTTCGGATGGTGAGGTAATCTACGGAAACCACCCAATCAATAAGTTAAACCAAAAAAAATTAGCCGATTTCCGTTTTGAAAATATCGGTTTCATTTTTCAACAATTCCACTTACTACCTACCTTAACTTCCTTAGAGAACGTCATGGCTCCTTTGTTTTCACGAAAAGTATCCTATAACAAAAAAGAACGTGCAGAAGCGTTACTTGCACAAGTTGAATTAGGAGATAAGCTTAACTCCTTGCCATCCCAATTATCTGGTGGCCAGCAACAACGCGTTGCTATTGCCCGTGCAATGGTTCATGAGCCACACTGGCTTTTAGCGGATGAACCGACTGGGAATTTAGATACCCATACAGGAGAAATTATCTTTGATCAGTTAACTGCTTTAAATAAAGAAAAGGGTTGCGGCGTCATCTTTGTTACGCATGACCCAGACCTTGCTTCACGTGCTAACCGCATCGTAGAAATGAAAAATGGAAAGGTAATGAGCGATACAAGGAGTACCGTTCATGTATAGGATTATATGGAATTCCTGGATGCGTAACAAGGAACGATTTCTCCTTTCCGTAATCGGTGTTGTGCTAATTAGCGGAGTTCTCATCTATTTATTCAGCCTTACAGAGACAACAAAAGGAACGGTTAATGAAACGCTACAGAAGAAATGGAAAAGTGCGTATGATCTTGTTGTTACTCCACCAGATACTGTTTTAAATAAGAATAATTTAATGACACCGAATTTTCTTAACGGAATTAACGGCGGGATTAGCTATGAAGATTATGAAACAATTAAAAATATAACTGATGTGGAAGTGGCTGCTCCTCTTGCCGTAATGGGGTATACACAACTCCCACTACAAATAAAAGGTACGTTTGATGTAAAGGATCCTGGACTGTACAAACTAAATACTCAATATACCCATGATAACAATTTGTTTAAAACAACATTAATAGATAGAACAGATTACAGGATTGTGGGTTGGACTGGTACTATTTATGATTTAAACTTTGGCGTTTATCCACTTGAAGGTGGCATTGCTTTGTTTTCGCAACAGTTAATTGTTGGAATAGATCCAGAACAAGAAGCAAAGTTGGTTGGACTTGATAAGACAATCGAATCAACGAAGTCAAGCAGATACTTAAATTCAGATGATACAGCTAAACAACATGCGAGATTTGATGATAACTTTCGTTTACCAGTTATATTGAATCAGGACAGTGTTTCAGCAATTAAATACAAAGTAACCCTAGAAAAACTAGAAATACCTTTTCAGACAAAAGAAGAACAGCAAGATATTGTCAATAAGATAAAGGGAAATGGCGATAAGTTTCTTGACAAAATAGACACCAAACCAATTGATGAATATATGCTTACTGGGAAACAGTTTGAAGACATGTACTTTAAGACGCTTAATAAGCCTAGTGAAAACCCTATGGTTAAGCTCGCTACATCCCAATTAATAAATGCCTCAAGTCCGTTAAATTATCAACAAATAAATAGTCCATTTCCAAAGAGATGGAAAGTTGGGTTTAAGATTAAAAATGACCCGCTTAAAACAAATGAAAAAATAGGTTATGATGAAATGTTTCCGAATCATGTGTTCAGACAACCTACATTTGTAGATCACAAACTGGAAAACGGAGGAGCCTCTTTTCCAGTTTTAGAATTAGATGTTGTTGGTAAATATGATCCAACCAAGCTAAAGGTCAGCAAAGACCCACTGACAAAATTACCACTTCAAACATATCGTCCAGCCGAGGCGAATGTAGTGTTAGATGAAAATGGAGAACCGCTCAATCCTGTCAAAAAAATAAAGGGATCCGGTTACCCAACAGCTCTATTACCAAACCCACCAAACTTATTAACAACCGTGAAAGCTGCTGAAAAAGTAACGGGCGGAAATAGTATTTCTTCTATCCGAATAAGAGTAGACGGAATTGAGGAGTTCGGTAACGATTCACAAGATAAGTTAGAAGCGGTAAAACAAGAAATTATAGATAAAACAGGTTTACAAGTAATCATCACACGAGGATCATCACCGCAACCAACTATCACACAAATCGTTAATAAAGGTGAAACGGAAGGATGGATGGAACAGACGTGGATTCACATTGGCGCTGCAATTGCAATTTTTAGAGAAACATCACTTGGCTATACAAGTGTGCTTCTAGCAGTTTTATTGATAGGGGTCATGTATGTGCTAGCCACATCTTATGTTTCGTTTCTAACGAATCGAAAAGAATATAGTATTTTCCTCGCACTTGGCTGGAGAACCAGCATGTTACGGAAAATGATTATAATAGAAGCTTTATCCTATGTGATATTGATTAGTATTTTGGCATTTGGTGTGGAATATATTTTGGCACAGAATGGATCAGAATTTAACATTGCCAAAATAGGTTTAGTTAGTCTAACAGCCTTGTTAATTTATGGATTTGGCATTCTAATACCTCTTGTCCAGGTAGGAAAAATAAAGCCATATCAAGGAATAAGAACGGGAGAAATTAGTTCAAAATCCAGAAGAATTTTTAAGAATCAATCGATTCTTGGATTGGTTATAAATCAAGTTATGCAACGCCCATGGCGAAACTTATTATCTATTTTGGCCATTGCACTACCATCAACATTACTAGCATTCTATCTTTTTGTATCCTTCCGTCTAGATGGTGTACTGTATACATCTTATTTGGGAGAATTTATTGCAGTTGAAGTAAATGAATCGCATTACTTCATTATGGGTGCAGCGCTACTAGTCGGTGTATTAACCACCGCTGAATTAATGTGGCAAAACATCGTGGAGCGGCAAAGTGAACTAGCTTTGTTTAAATCAATTGGATGGAAGAATAGATCCGTTGGAAGTTCGATTATTTTGGAAGGTGCGTTGGTTGGGATTTTAGCTGGATTAGTCGGAGTAATCCTTTCCATGGTATATATCGGATTCATGTATGGGATTTTCCCTTGGGATTCCCTTCTGATTCTTTTATCGACTATTTTTATTCCAACTATAGTTGGGGTTATTGGGGCTACAATACCAACTGTAAAGGCATTAAAAACGAATCCATACGAGGTATTAAAGGAAAGTGCTTAAAAATGTAACGGCAAAGGGGGATAATTTTAATGAGTAAACTTGTAAAAGTTATAGGTGTTTCCATAATGACAGTATGTTTAATGGCTGCCTGCTCTGAAAATGCTTCTAAGAAGGATGAGCCTTCACAGGAAGTAAAGGAGAAATCACAAGGTGATAACCAGATTAAAGAAGTAAAAGAAGAACCTGAAAAACAGGAAGTTTTTTCCAAATTGGGCGACACGGTGGATGCTGGGGGAATAAAGGTTACGCTCACAGATATTGAAGTTTATACTGGAGAAACAAGATTTGATCCAATATATCGGGATCATGCAGTTAAGATCGGAGTTATTATAGAAAATACAACCGATACAAAAGTTTATGCTACTTCTTCCGAATTCAACATGTATGGTGTGGATGGACTAAAAGTCAGACCTGTAATACCAGCTGGTAGCATAGATTTAGATGCCGAGCTTGCAGCAGGAAAAAAGATTAAAGGTGCCATTTATTTTGATGTCCCTGATCAAGAAGGGTTTTGGAAAGTTCGCTACGCGTCTTTTTCAACTGGTGGGGCTGCTAGCTGGGAAGTACCAGCAAAATAAAGATGGATTAATATCATCAAAAGATTTACTTATTGGGGGAAAAGTTGTGAATAAACTTATAAAGGTGCTAGGTCTAACAGTATTAGCAGTATGTCTAATGACTGCCTGCTCTGAAAAAACTGGTAAAAAGGATGAGCCCTTACAGGAAATAAAAGAAAAAACGCCAGAAGAAAATCCCGATAAAGTGGTTAAGGAAGAATCTAATGAAAAACCTAAAGAAGAACCTGAGGAAAATGCAAATGCTCATAAAATAGGCGATACTGTATATGCCAATGGAATAAAAGTTACTCTCACAAGTATTGAGCCTTTTACTGGAGAAATGAAACAATTTAAACCACTATATCAAGATCATGCAGTTAAGATTGGAGTTATTATTGAAAATACAACGGACAGAAAAGTCTATGCTGATTTATATCATTTCAAAATGTATGATGTGGAAGGTCTCGAAATTAGACCAGCAATGCCAGCTGAAGAAAGTAATATAAATGAAGAGTTAGGATCAGGAGAGAAAGTTAAAGGCGCGATTTTCTTTGATGTTCCTGACCAGCAAGGGGTATGGGAAGTTCGTTATACGGCTTTTGAAACTGGAGGAAGTGCCACATGGAGTGTTCCGGCAAAATAAGTCAAACGGGAGTGTACCTCAACACAGGTTACACTCCCGTTTTATAAAAAGCATATAGTAGAGTCATTAAATTAACTATTCCTACTCAACCTTCTCTTCCTTCACCACACTATACAGCATTTCCGCTTCTTCTTTCCGCACAACTTCTTTCAAATCATTAATCTTAATCGTAACAAGCTTTTGACCAAAACGAATAACAAGCTCATCGCCTTTTGATACAGTTGAAGCAGCTTTTGCTTGATTGCCATTAATCGTAATTCTTCCTTGATCGGCTACTTCCTTTGCTAATGTACGTCGTTTAATAAGTCGTGATACTTTTAAAAATTTATCTAAGCGCATATCCTCACTCTTCCTTTTTTGCTTGATTCCAATAAAAATCCATCTCTTCTAGTGATGCATCACTAAGTTGCTTTCCCTGTTCTACTAACTGTTTTTCTATATACCCAAAGCGAGAAATAAATTTTTGATTGGTTTGATTTAACGCGATCTCTGCATTTACTTTATAATATCTTGCTAGGTTAGCAATGACAAACAGGACGTCACCAAACTCCTTTTCTACTTCAAAACTATCACTTGCTTTTATAGCTTCCTTAACCTCTGCAATTTCTTCTTCAAGCTTTTTCCAAACTCCTTCTTTTTCTGTCCACTCAAAGCCGATCTTGGCAGCCTTCCCTTGTAGCTCTGTTGCTTTTAATAGCGAAGGATAATGCTTCGGTATGCCATCTAAATAGGAAGTCCGTTCGTCTCCCTTTTCCTCTTTCTTTAGGGCATCCCAGTTTTTATATGCGTCAGAAACTGTATCCACACGCTTGTCACCAAATACATGTGGATGACGGTGAATCATTTTGTCAGTAATGGAACGTATTACATCGTCAACAGTGAAGTATCCATCATCTTCTCCAATTTGACTGTGCAGCATGACCTGCAGGAGAATGTCACCTAGCTCTTCTATGATACCATCATCATCTTGTTGATCAATTGCTTCAATTAATTCATAGACTTCTTCAATCGCGTATTCACGAAGCGATTCATGTGTCTGCTCCCGATCCCATGGACATCCTTCAGGACTACGCAACACATGAATAACCTGACGTAAACGATCAAATGTATGATTTAGTAGTTCTTGCACAACAGGTGGTATGTATACACTTGTTAAATTTCCAACCTCTAGGTTATGGTCTAGCTCCTCTAGTTCAATAGTTATTATTTTCTCTGTTTTACTACCAGCCGCTTCGACTACTTTAACAGGATAGTCTGGTGGGAGGTCTTCCAATAATGCTAGCTTTACATTAGATGCAATGAATTGATCATAAACCTGGCAGAATACGATATGATTCCGGTAATTTAGATCACTTCGTTCAAACGCAGTACCGTCGATAAATTGCAATCCATCGATTGGGTCTATTTTGAGTGAAGTAAATAAATCATCTAAATAGCTTTGACCACCTAATACATTCACTTCTATTTCGTCTTGCTTCAATAAAAGCTGGACAGTTTTTTCAGCGAGCATCGGATGACCAGGAACCGCGTAAATAATAGATTCCCTCCTTGCCTTTTCCAGCAACAGCTCAACTATTTCCGTATAAACGTCCTCAAATTGATCATTTTTTTCATAGTAACCATCAAATGACTCAAAGCAGACTCCTTCTTGTTTCAACGAATCTATTACAGGGTGGTCGTCCGTACGTGTATAAACCGTCTGTTTATGATTGATTAGTTTTTTATATATCCCAAGTGGCAGTTGATCGATATCACCTGCGCCAAGTCCGATTATTTCTATGTTATTTGTCATTATGAATCCTCCCCTGCTGCACCTTTAATAAAAATGAGCTACCTGGTAACATCATTACTTGTTTACTCGTAAAGGCATGAAATTTTACTAATAAATACAAATAAACGATTGCTCCTATTATTGCTACAACTATAACATATGCTAATAACAGATATCGATTTGATTCAATGTGACTACTAACAAGCAAATCCATACTTAAAACATAGATGCTCATACCTATGCTAGCTACTAACAGAGCACGCCAATTAATATAACGGAAAAATTTTAAGCGAGGCAATTCTCTTTTCAATGCTTGGAATACGAGATAACACAACACTAGTAACGCGATTACTGTAGCAAGTGCACTTCCTGTTATTCCAAATAATGGTACAAGTATTAAATTGCCTACCCACTTAACAGTGAGAGCTAGTAGTATAAAAAACGCAGTCCGTTTTACCCGATCTAAACTTTGTAAGATTGAAGCCGCTGTAATGGCTAGTGAACAAAATACAATGGATAGCATCAAAACTCGAAGGCTATCTGTACCACTTTTATCTTGAAATAATAGCAAATTTGCTTCAGGTAGAATTAGGATTAGACCAATTACTGCACCAATGGTGAGATAAAAGCTAAACACTAAAGCAGCTCTAGCAAAATGATACATTTCCGATAGTTTATTCCTTCTCGATAAGTTTGGTATCAACGCTAATGCAAAGGATGAACCTAAAACAGTACAAAGTTGAATTAACGGCTGACCACGGTCAAATACCCCTTTTGTTTTCATTGCAGCTTCTTTCGATAGTCCATAATTCTGTAATCCTGGAACGAGGGTGAATGCATCTGCTAGTTGAATAACCAATAACGTCATATGATTCAGTGCTGCAATAACTCCGAAAAATAAAAGCATTTTCCAATAATATATCCAAGGAACTGCAGCATGTCCCAATTTACGAGGTGCTAGCCTAGCAAAGAATGCCATTAAGATAATGATGGCAATCCCCGCGCCACATATAGCAGCGATTGCACCAGCTTGACCGATAACATATATATTGCCATTACTTTTCACAAGAAATATTGCGACGGAAATAATGATAATAATACGAAGGATTTGCTCCCCAATCTGAGAAGTCGCCGTTGGTTGCATATGATTGTTCCCCTGAAATACACCACGTAATAATGCAGTGAATGGGATCATTAGGAAAACAAATGCGGTCGTCTGAACGGAACGTATAAGATTGTCATCGCCCATCCAGTTAGCTATTAGCGGTGCGTTAAAAAAGATAATCCAAAATACACACCCGTTAATCAATAGTAATATTGCCAAGAGTGGTAGATAAAAACTTTTGATAGATAGTGTATTTCCCTTTTCTTGTAATTCAGTTGTCACCTTTGAAATAGCTGAAGGGAAACCATATAAAGCAAGAACAGTTGCCATACCTAAAAAAGGATAAATTTGTTGATAAATATAATATCCAAAATCACCGGTTAAATTTTGCAAAGGCACCCGGTAACCAGCACTCAACACTTTACTTAGTAGTCCAGCAAATGTAAGAATGAATGCTCCCTTCACCCAATTAGTTGATTCATTTCCGCCCATGGTTAACGCCTTTCTCAAAAACCCATTTTCCCCAATTATAGCAGACAAGAAAAGCGAAGGCGACTGGTTAGAAGCGGACGCATAAGCAAGGAACCGTAAACGCCCGGTCTTTCGCGTTGAAGTGTTCATTGCTTATGACGGCAGCTTCTAGGAGCCGCAGCTGGATTAAGAAAAGCGGAGGCGACTGCTTAGCGGCGTACAAATAGATAGGCAGGTGAAAAGTAGGGTGTTCTTTCCCTACGTTCATCCTGACTATCTATTTGCTAGGCGCTAAGAGCCGTAGCTGGATCAAGAAAAGCGGAGGCGACTGCATAGAAATCCTTCCATACGAAATAAAAAGATCAGCCACTGTAGGCTGACCCTTCTCGTATTAGTTATTATTCCATTTGCTTCGCCAAGAAGTTTGAGGCGGTTTCAATGGCTTTTTGTTCTACTTCACTAAGCTGTTTCCCATCTCGCGCAATCATTATTACACAGCCAATCGGATCACCGTTTGCAATAATTGGACTGATACAGAAGGATGATAGCTCTTCATCTTTTCCTTGTAAAATTTCCACCTTTTTAGACTCGGTTTCAAAGATTTGAGATCGACTTTCTACTGCCTTTTCTACCTGTTCACCAATACTTTTATTTAAATAATCCTTTTTAGATTCACCGGCAACAGCAATGATTTCGTCTCGATCAGAAATTAATACGGCTTGATGTAGGGAGTCAAATAATGCCTCTGCATATTCTTTAGCAAAACTCCCTAATTCGTTTATTGGCGAATATTTTTTTAGAATAACTTCTCCTTCACGATCCACAAAGATTTCTAATGGATCTCCTTCACGAATTCGTAACGTTCTTCTTATTTCTTTTGGAATAACTACTCGTCCCAAATCATCAATTCGACGCACAATTCCAGTTGCTTTCATTTTTATGTAGCCTCACTTTCCTATGATGATCATTTCTGGTTCGATTTCCACTTTTAAATAGAACTTGAAGAAAACACCAGTTGTACCGTTAGTATGATTCATCTGGAAAAAACTATACATGAAACAAGTAATTTCTAGTTATCCCGATTAACGGTTGCCAGTTGTTTCATGAATTGAGTAGCTACGTCATAGCGTTGATGCTTTTTATCTTTCGACCATTGGATCGTAATTTTGAGATTTTTATTATCTGTTCCAAGTTGAATTCCACGTCCGTATTCATTTGCAATATCAAACAATTTTGATCCGTCTACTTGTTGACTGCGATTTTCGTCAACGAGCAACTCTATCTTATTTGCTTTTTCCGTAATGGACTCAACGCGTTCATTTCGAGCATGCATTTTCAATGATGAAACCTCAAATAAATTTGCGACCTCTTCAGGAAAATCTCCAAAGCGATCAATTAATTCCTCTCGTAAATCCTCTACATCTTCTGGAGAAGATATTGTCTGGAATCGTTTGTACATATCAATTTTTTGTTTTTCATCTTTAATGTACGTATCCGGAATATACGCATCAATTTTCAAAGCAAGCTCTGGTTCAAACGGCTTCATATCGATGACATCTTTGCCAAATTTACGCGCATCAATAGCATCCTTTAGCATTTGCGAATACATGTCAAACCCGACCGAGTCAATAAATCCATGTTGTTGTGCACCTAAAAGGTTTCCTGCACCCCGAATGGACAAGTCACGCATCGCAATTTTGAACCCAGATCCTAGCTCAGTGAATTCTTTAATTGCCTGAAGTCGCTTTTCTGCTACCTCTGTCAATACTTTGTCTTTTTTATACGTAAAGTAAGCATATGCTACACGATTGGAACGCCCTACTCTTCCACGTAATTGATAAAGCTGACTGAGACCCATTCGATCAGCATCATACACAATTAACGTATTTACGTTTGGTATATCTACACCCGTCTCAATAATTGTTGTACTAACTAAAACATCATATTCACCTTCTAAAAATCCAAACATGACATTTTCGAGTTCCGTTTCATTCATACGACCATGCGCAATAGCAATTCTCGCGTCTTCAACAAGGTTACCAATTTCCCGTGCAATCGAATCAATATTTTCTACACGATTGTATAAGAAAAATACTTGCCCACCACGTGCCATTTCTCGTTCGATTGCTTCTCGAATTAGGATTGGATTATACTCAAGCACATATGTCTGAATCGGGAAACGATTTTCTGGTGGTGTTTCAATGACAGAAAGATCACGTACTCCGAGCATCGACATATGTAACGTACGAGGAATAGGTGTTGCTGTTAACGTCAATACATCTACATTTGTTTTCAGCTGTTTAATTTTCTCTTTGTGTTTTACACCAAATCGCTGTTCCTCATCCACTACTAATAAACCTAAATCACGGTATTGTACATCCTTTGATAATAGGCGGTGAGTACCAACTACAATATCAACCATGCCCGTCTTAAGACCGGCTGTTGTTTCTTTTAATTGTTTTTTTGTTCGGAATCTACTTAGTATGCCGATGTTGACTGCTTGATCTTGGAATCGTTCACGAATTGTTTCATAGTGCTGTTGGGCAAGTATCGTTGTTGGAACTAGAATTGCTACCTGTTTACCATCTGCAACTGCTTTAAAAGCTGCGCGAATTGCCACTTCTGTTTTCCCGTATCCAACATCGCCGCATAAAAGTCTATCCATTGGTCTTTCTTTTTCCATATCCTCTTTAATCTCTTCAATACATCTCGTTTGATCTTCTGTTTCTTGATAAGGAAATGCTGCTTCAAATTCCCGTTGCATTTCGGTGTCCTCTGAAAAAGCAAATCCTTTCTTTGCTTCACGTTCGGCATATAGTTTAATCAAGTCGTCCGCGATATCTTCCACAGATGACTGGACTTTGCGTTTTACTTTCGCCCATTCGCTTCCACCAAGTTTGTACAGCTTAGGTTCTTTTCCTTCTGATCCAACAAATTTTTGAACTAAGTCAATTTGATCGATGGGTACAAACAACTTATCATCACTTGCATAGCGAATAAGCATGTAATCTTTATGCAAATCATTTACTTCAAGTGTTTCAATACCAATATATTTTCCTATTCCATGGTGTGCGTGAACCACATAGTCGCCGATTTTTAATTCTTGATAGCTTTTAATTCGTTCAGCATTCGAAATCTTTTGTTTTTTTCTAACACGCTTTGATTTCTTTTTAAATAATTCGTTTTCTGTTAATAGAACTAATTTATGCATTGGTAGCTCAACACCACTACTAATGTTGCCAATCGCAATAGTGGGCATTTCAACAGGTAGCTGCAAATTGGTGGTTTTATTAGCTTCTATTTCGTAATCAGCAAATATAGAATGCACTTTCTCCATCCGTTGCTTATTCGGTACTAGAATTACGACAGATGAATCACTTTTCGACCACCGCTTCAGTTCATTTTTAAAAAGGTGCATTTGTCCATGGAACTCTTGCATTGTTCGGGATGATAGATTAATGATATTTTGCGGTTGAGTATTCGGTATATGGCGCATAAATACAGACATATATAACCTAGGCTGCTTCATTTGTTGCCAAATTTCATGCCAATCAAAAGAAAATTTACTATTTCGTACCATTTTATTCGTTTCAAGCAAATTGCTGTACCATTCAGCTTCTTCTGTATCGATATTAGTAGCAGTCTCTTGAACCCTACTCATTTCATCCAGTATAATAATGCCGTTATTTGGTAAATAATCTAATAAACTAGCAGGTTTCTCATAGAGAAAACCAATATATTTGTACATCTCTTGAAAATGCTCTAAGTTTTTTAGACGTTCCAAATCATAGCTTAACGCTTCAGATAGCATCTCTTTTTCTTCATTTGTTTTAAGCTTTTTTAAGGAATCGGCTAATTCAGCCTCAATCCGATTAGCTCCTGAAAGAATATCTTCCTCTGTAAGCAATAACTCCGTAGCAGGTCCAATTGTTATTTCATTTTTTTTATCAAGCGACCGTTGAGTTTCTGCATCAAAATAGCGGATTGAGTCTACTTCCTCGTCAAACAGTTCAATCCGAACTGGGTGTTCCTCTGTAATTGGATAAATATCAATGATTCCACCACGACGACTA
Source organism: Virgibacillus sp. GM2-2 (assembly GCF_055329585.1). Classification (NCBI taxonomy): domain Bacteria; kingdom Bacillati; phylum Bacillota; class Bacilli; order Caryophanales; family Bacillaceae; genus Virgibacillus; species Virgibacillus sp. GM2-2. The sequence goes on from NZ_JBUZWC010000022.1 coordinate 32,425, forward strand.
AACTCACCCGGAGTTGTTACCATCGTTTGGCGCTCATACCCCATATCTACTAGTGAGTTTAAATAGTTATCTATATGAATGTCTTCCCCAAGTACAAATCGAAGTTGATATTTTTCCCAATAACTTTTAGGAGGTAACAACCTTTTTAACGCTGCTACGGGAGCAATTAGAATACCTGATTCCTTTTTTGACCATTCTGTCAGCGCTTCGATTCGTTGACTTCTCAACTCTGGACTAGCAATAGCTATTTCAGATGCAATCAGTTCATTTACAGGGTAGAGATGTACATCTTGATCTCCCATAAACTCTGATAAATCATCATAAAGCTGCTGTGCTTGGACAAGCTGATGGGTAACCAATAAAACAGGTTTGTTGATTGATTCCTCTATTACAGAAACTAGTAAGCTTCTTGCGGAACCGGCAAGACCAGCTACAAGCTGTTCCTGCATCCCAGAACTTATTCCATCGATAATAGACTGAATGTCGTCCTTCGATTGTAAAAACGTATCAATACCCTTCAAAATAAAAACCCCCGGCAACCACTTATAATATGTATTATTTTAGTAGACTGATTTCATAATATTTGTTACTTTTCAACCTTCGTACTTGATGTATAATGCGACGTGGTTTGGCGCAAGTACATCAAGGACACTGATAGGTATCGGACTGAGGATACCTTATTTACCTTTTTCATTCTTTATTTTGAGGAATAACGGACACACGATGCCTTATTCGGCTAAAAAACATGACTTTCAACTGTTTTTACCCGAATAAGGAACCCTGAGTCCGATAACACCCGCATTTACCCTTATTTTTTATAAATAAGGAATCGTGTGTCCGATAGCTGACATCCTGCACGCAAACACAATCATTCCAGTACGCTCGAAAGTCACTTCACTAGCCTTGCCCACAGTGGAAATCAACTACTTCGCATTATATAAATTATGTGTCAAAACAACAATCTTTAAAAAACACGCTTTTAATATGACAAAGCGCAAAAATGCTTTGGTATACGAACCAAAGCTTTGCACGATTATTCTACTGTATAAAAAAATCAAGCTCATGATAATGCGGGTTTTGACCTAATGCCGCTTCGCAATCTTCACAGATTGTCTTAATTTGTACATCGCCATTTTGCTTAAACTGTACCATTTCTTTTTGATCCTCTGCTGACAATTTGTCAATACCAAGTGTTGTGGAATCAACTACGGATTGTTTAATTCTTCCTACCTCGTTCCCGCAATGTCTGCATGTATAAATTATAGGCATAAAAATACCTCCTCGAGATAAAACATGGGGTATCCTAAAGTTTATCCGAAATGCGTATTTTTATACCCTTTCACATAATGCTTTTATCTTAATTAAATTCATTCATAACTTCTATAAAAGGTTTATCAAGCCAAGCTTCAAAAGCATCAGCAGCTTTTTCGATACTATTCTGTACATCATCTGCCTGATCCTTTGAAAAGGAGCCTAATACAAAGTCCATTACCGGCTGTGGAGTTGTCGGGCGGCCGATACCAATTCGTATGCGTTTAAATTCCTTTGTTCCCAAGTGATTAATAGTCGACTTAATACCATTATGGCCTCCTGGTCCGCCTTTTTGACGCAATCGAATTTTCCCTGGTGGTAAATCTAGATCATCGTAAACAATGACAACATCGTCAACAGGAATATTGTAGTAATCCATTAATGGTCTAATCGCTTCTCCTGATAAGTTCATATAAGTTTGTGGTTGTAGAAGTAAAACCTTATATTTACCGATATACTCCAGCGCATATTTGCCATTGAACTTTTTTTTATCCAAATCAAAAGAATGACGGCTTAATAACTCGTCAATCACCATAAAGCCAATATTATGGCGAGTAGAATGATATTTTTTACCTGGGTTACCAAGTCCAACAATACACTTCATTATACTACTTCCTTTATAGAAATATCTTTTTCTGATACATACAACAATCCCTCCTATAACTGTCTTACAGGAGGGTTCAGTTGTATGCTATATAATCTAAAATTTATTTTTCTTCACTATTTTCTTCTTCAGGCTCAGCATCTACCAATTCAGGTTCTGCATTTTCATCTGTTTCTTCTGCCTCGATATCTTCCATCGTATCTGGTGGAACAATCGTAACTACAGTCGTTTCTGCATCATCAAGAAATTCGTAGTTTTTGCCTTTTGGTAAGTCAGCAACAGTAATACTATCGCCAACTTCTAAAGCTGATACATCTACTGTAATCTCTTCAGGAATATCACCTGGCTTCGCACGAACTTGAAGCTCGTACATTGGTTGTTGAAGAACGCCACCATCTTTAGCACCCTGTGCCTCACCATCTAAGTGAAGTGGTACTTCAACGTCCATTTCTTCTTGCATGTTTACCACATAGAAGTCTACGTGAACTAGCTCGTCTTTAATCGGGTTCATTTGATAGTCATGTAGCATGACATCTACTGAAGAATCATTCTCAATATCTAACGAGATAATAGCATTTCTACCTTCATCACGTATTGTTTTAATTAGTTCAACGCTGTCTACAGCAATTGATTTTGATTCTTTATCTTTTCCGTAAACAACACCAGGAACGTGTCCAATTTCTCTAATTTTCCTTAGAGCTGATTGCTCCTGATTCGTTCTTTTTGAAGCTTTTAGTTTTACTGCCATATTTTTCACCCTCCATTAATAACTACTTATTATTAATTCCCTTATTCAATATCTTTTAAACCTTTAATCAAATAATATACTTACTGATTCCATTTCATGAACTCGCACAATTGCTTCACCTATTAATGGTGCAACGGATAATTGTTTGATTTTATCAATATGTTTTTCTTCCGGTAATGGAATTGTGTTCGTAATAACTAGTTCTTCAATTTTTGAGCTTTGAATACGTTCAATTGCTGGACCTGATAAAACTGGGTGTGTACAACATGCATAAACTTCTTTAGCACCGTTTTCAACTAGTGCATTTGCAGCAAGTGTAATGGTTCCAGCTGTGTCGATAATATCATCGATTAATATAGCCGTTTTTCCTTCAATGTTCCCAACAATATTCATTACCTCAGCAACATTTGGTTTCGGTCTACGTTTGTCGATAATCCCAATTGGGGCTTTTAGACGGTCTGCCATTTTTCTAGCGCGTGTTACTCCACCATGATCTGGTGAAACAATTACAATATCGTCAAAATTTTTCTTCTTAAAATAATCAGAAAGGATTGGTACACCTTGCAAGTGATCAATTGGTCTGTCAAAAAATCCTTGAATTTGTGGGGCATGTAAGTCAAGCGTAATGACACGATCTGCACCAGCGGTCTCTAGTAAATTTGCGACTAGCTTAGCGGTAATCGGCTCTCTTGAACGAGCTTTTCGGTCCTGACGTGCATATCCATAGTACGGCATAACGATATTGATAGATCGGGCTGATGCACGCTTACATGCATCAATCATTATTAGTAATTCCATCATGTGTTGATTTACTGGGGAACTGGTAGATTGAACAACGTAAACATCGCATCCCCGAATACTTTCTTCGATATTAATTTGAATTTCACCGTCACTGAAAGAGGATACGGTACACTCACCTAACGTTGTGCCAATGTGGTCAGCTATTTCTTCCGCCAATTTACGATTTGAGTTTAATGAAAATACCTTTAACTTCCGATCATTATAGTTCGATGTCATGACAAACCCTCCGTTAATCTTGTTTTCTATTCTTTAGTCTTTTTGCATAGCCCTCTTTGTTTTCTTGTCTTGCACGTGCAACTGACAAGGAATCTTCAGGGACATTCTTGGTTATCGTGGATCCTGCTGCAACAAAAGAACCTTTGCCAATTGTGACTGGTGCAACTAAGTTCGAATTACAACCAATAAAGGCATCGTCTTCAATTGTTGTTAAGTATTTGTTTTTACCATCATAATTAACGGTGATTGTACCACAGCCAACATTAACATTCGTGCCGATCTCAGCATCACCAATGTAACTTAAATGCGATACTTTACTTTGATCGCCAATGACAGACTTTTTCACTTCCACAAAATTGCCGATTTTTGCTTCGTTACCGATGGAAGCTTGCGGTCTAATATGAGCGAACGGGCCAATTTTCACCCTTTCCCCTATATGACTATCGCTAGCTACGCTTTGACGAATTACCGAGCCTTCTCCAACGGAGCAATTTGTAATCTCTGTATGTGGACCAATTTCCGCGTTACTTTTAATGGATGACTCTCCAGAAATGAGTGATCCAGGATGAATAAGTACGTCCTGTTCTATTATAACATCAGGTCCAATATATGTGTTGTCAGGATCAATGATCGTCACGCCATTGCGCATATGCATCTCATTAATGCGCTTTTTCATTACTTTTTCAGCTTGAGCAAGTGCAACACGATCATTTACCCCTAATGTTTCTTCATGGTTAGGAGTGAGGAACGCTGTTACCTTTTCACCCTGATTACGGAGAATTTCAATTACATCTGGAAGATAATACTCCCCTTGTGCATTATCATTTGATACCTTTTTTAACGCTTGGAAAAGTGCTTCGTTATCAAAGCAATATGTACCCGTATTTATTTCATTTACAGCCTGTTCTGATTCGTTTGCATCCTTTTGTTCAACAATGCGTTCAACTTCGTTTGCATCGTTTCGAATAACACGCCCATAACCTGATGGGTTGTCCACCTTAGTTGTTAAAATTGTTGCTTTCGCGTCTTTTTTCTCATGATGGTCAAAAAGCTTCTGATAGGTCTCATCCGTAATGAGTGGCGTGTCCCCACAAACAACGATTGTCGTTCCTTTTCGATCTTTTAAAATTTCTTCTGCTTGTAAAACAGCATGACCTGTTCCTAGTTGTTCCTCTTGAACAACAAATTTACTCTCATTACCAATTCTTTCTATAACAGCTTCCGCACCGAAGCCTACTATCGTTACAATTTCATCCAAATTTACAGACTTAATCTGATTCATTACATGTTGTACCATAGGTCTGCCCATTACTGGATGAAGTACTTTATATAATTTAGACTTCATTCTAGTGCCTTGACCCGCAGCGAGAATAACAGCATACCGATTTGTCATGAAGTAACCTCCGTTCTCTTTATCCATTATGAATATATCTTAAAAAGCAATCGATTTCAATAGATATAGACATATAGAAAAGGCAATTGACTGCATAGAAGAGTACAATTGGTAAGGGAAGTGGACTGTTAGAAAGTTGTCTTGTAGGAAGGAATGTTTTATGTATTATGCATGACAATGGATACTTTTTTCTATTAATTGCCACTTATTTTTGTCCGAGTTAGGCAGACACCGATTGGCGTAATCTTTGGGGGATGCTCTTATACTGATATCCTTAATACTTTTCTTTCAATGCAAAAAAAGAAGGCTAATCTGTCCTAGATTAGTCCCCCCTGTTTGTTCTTATTTTTTTAGGAAGCGCCAGCCTCTTCAAATTCAACTTCTGCCTCACCTACACGCTTGTATTCTTCTAGGACTGCATCCTGAATCTTTCCACGTGTTCCAGAATTGATCGGGTGCGCGATATCTCTGAATTCACCATCTGGTGTACGTTTCGATGGCATTGCAACAAATAAACCATTGTTTCCGTCAATCACGCGGATGTCATGTACCACGAATTCCTGATCTAACGTAATGGAAGCAATTGCTCGCATTCTGCCCTCAGTATTAACGCGGCGTAATCTTACGTCAGTAATTTCCATGATGTTTCACCACCTTTTCCCTTTTGAACTTACTTACCATAATTCTACAAAACAAAGATAATTCCTGCTTAAAATTAAAAAAAATTTAAAAATTTAATTAAAAAGACAAAATGTTTCAAAATATGATAAAAGAATAACCTATTTTGCCTATAAAAAAAGATAAAACCTTTGGTAGATTTTATCTTTTTTTCGTTATTTTGTTTGAAAGTTCCCTGCTCTTACATCAATTTGCTTTTGTTTTAAATCTACATGGGTAATTTTTACTAACGATAAATAATCTTCTACTACTCGTTCATCTTCTTCATCATCAGCTTCTGCTAGAACAGCAATTCCTTTTACATTTGCATTAAATTCTGCTAACAAACTTACCATTCCATTAATAGTGCCGCCTGCCTTCATAAAATCATCAATAATGCAGACGTTCGCACCCTCTTTTAAACTTCTTTTTGGTAGCACCATAGTTTGTATTTTTCTAGATGACCCTGAAACATAATTGATGCTAACGGATGATCCTTCGGTAACCATTGGATCACGTCGTACGATAACCACAGGTACGTTCAAAAAGGATGCCACTGCATAAGCTAACGGTATTCCTTTTGTAGCTACAGTCACGACTGCTTCAATGTTTGACTCTGTAAATTTAGAAGCAAAAATACGTCCAATTTGCTTTACTAAGGCGGGATCTCCCAAAAGATCACTCATATACAAATAGCCGCCAGGTAGTAAACGTTCAGAGTCTTTAAGTGTGTTACACAGTTCATCAATAAATTGTTTGCTTTTGGCCATAGCATATTCAGGGATATATTTAACCCCTCCAGCCGCACCTGCAACTGTTTCAAGGCGACCTATACCCTCGTCTGAAAAAACTCTGTCAATTATATCTAAATCTTCGCTTATAGAAGATTTTGCAGCGTTGTATAGCTTAGAAAAATAAGGTAATGACATATGTTCTCTTGGATTTTCAAGAAAATAGTTTGTTAAAGCGACTAACCGATCACTTCTTTTCATTGCGACACCTCTAAAACCGAATATTTACTATTAAATATATCATTTTTATACGTGTTTTAGCAAGTAGTTATGCATGTCCCATTACGCGAACAGTGTACACCTCGTCACAAAAACCTCTAAGACCATTATATATTCGAATTGCTTTATGCTGATGTTCAACTAAACCAATGATTGTCGGGCCACTCCCGCTCATAAGAACACCTTTTGCACCAGCCTGAATCATCTTTTCTTTTATTCGTTGAACTTCTGGGTATAGTGATGTTGTAACAGTTTCTAAAACATTTCCTACGTTTTCACTAAGCATATGAAAATCCTGCTGTTGAATTGCCTCAAGCAACTTACTGGTGTTTGGATGAGGTAAATCTTCTAAAGATAGACGATTAAAAATAACGCTCGTGGAAACGCCAATATTAGGCTTGGCAAGTATTGCCCAAGTTACCGGTGGGGGTGGTAGTTCTTCAATTATTTCACCACGTCCTTTTGCAAGAGCAGTGGTTCCATAAACACAAAAAGGTACATCAGAACCGATACTTGCACCGAGTTCCGCAAGCTCAGCTAATTCTAAATCAAGTTCCCAAAGTTTATTTAAGCCTCTTAACACAGCAGCAGCATCACTACTGCCGCCGCCTAAACCAGCAGAAACGGGAATATTTTTTTCTATTTCAATCCGAACACCTTTTGTAATGTGGTATTTGTTTTTAAGAGCACGCGCAGCTTTGTAAGCCAAATTACGTTCATCATTCGGCACGTATTGATTGTCTGCTGACACATCAATATGGTCATAGTCTAATGTTGATAACGTGACACGATCAGCTAAATCAACTGTTGACATAACCATTTCCACATTATGATATCCATCATCGCGCTTACTAAGCACGTCCAATGATAAAGTTATTTTTGCCGGTGCATTCTCAAACAACACCATACCAACATCACCCCACAAATCTAAACAAATTGTATCATATTAGAAAAGCGAAGGCGACTGGTTAGTGGCGTACGAATAGATAGGCAGGTGAACAGTAGGGTGTTCTTTCCCTACGTTCATCCTGACTAACTATTTGATAGCCACTAGGAGCCGTAGCTGGACAATGAAAAGCGAAGGCAACTGGTTAGCGACGGATACATAAGCAAGGAGCCGAGAAGGTCGTACATATTCTAGCTCCAAAATCCCCTAAGCATAAAAAAACTCATGACAGCGTTTCTACTGTCATGAGTCCTAAACATTGAGTAATTATTTATTTGCTTATGGAAGCCCATTTCCATTCATAAGTAGGGCCAAATGGATTGCTTATTACACCTTTTACATATGGTTTAATTAATTCTGCACGTGCGCTTTGGTAAATAGGTGCAATTGCTGCATCTTCCATCAAGATTTTTTCAGCTTCTAGAAATGCTTGATAGCGTTTAGCTGGATCAAGAACATAGTCAGTTGCGGTTTTCTTCATAAGCTCGTCATACTTTTTATTTGAGTATCCCATTTTATTGTATTCACTATCCGTAACATACATATTTAAGAATGTATATGGATCTAGATAATCTGGACCCCAACCATAAAATTGTAGTTGATAATCCATATTTTCACTCAAAGTCAGGCGTTGTTCGAACGGAACCTGCTTTAATGTAATTTCTAATCCCGGAAGGTTCGTTTCCAATTGGTTAGCTAGGTATTCGTTCATGTTCTTCGATGTTGCACTATCTCCAGCTAAGAATTCAAGCTGAACTTTTTCCTTCCCAATTTCCTCAAGACCTTTTTCCCAAAGTTCTTTTGCTTTCTCAGGATCAAATGTTACTAAGTCACCGTTAACCTCACGGAAATCTTCACCAGTTTCAGGCATAGATACGAACTCTTTTGGAATAAGTCCGGTAGCTACGATTGAACCGTTATTTAAAATTTCTTCAACTAAAGCTTTTTTATCAAATGCGCGACTGATAGCTTTACGGATATTTTTATTCGCTAATGCCTCAGAAGTTGTTTGATTAAACTTAAGGTAAAAAACAGATGTTTCTGGTGTAACTGTATAATCTTCATGTGATATATATTGATCAACTAAATCAGCTGAAAGTCCTGCACGATCCACTTCACCTTTTTGATATAAATCAACCGCTACTTGCGGATCTTTTACAACATCAAACGTAATTTTATCAAGCGAAACAGTTTCTGCATCCCAGTAATCTTTATTTTTCTCTAAACTCCATGCTGAAGCAGTACTATCCCAATTTACGATTTTAAATGGACCATTCGATAACAAATTCTCTGAGCTTGTTGCATATTTATCGCCTTTTGATTCAACAAACTTTTGGTTTAACGGTAAGAATGTACCGAATGTTGTTAACGATTCAAAATATGGGATTGGCTTTTCAAGCGTTACAACCAATGTATGATCATCTTTGGCTTTAACACCTAATTCTTCAAGTGGTAATTCTCCGCTATTTACTGCCGAAGCGTTTTTGATAACACCATTCATCATATATGGCCCATATTCGGAACCAGTTTCAGGATTAATGGCACGTCTCCATGCATATACGAAATCGTGAGCTGTTACAGGGTCTCCATTTGACCACACAGCATCTTCACGTAATGTAAATGTCCAAGTAAGGGCGTCCTCACTTACTTTATGATCAGTTGCAATTCCATCCACGATCTCTGCATCTTTACCTAAGCGGTAAAGACCTTCTTTCGTAGCACCAAGGAATTGGAATCCATATTCATCAGCTGCTAATGATGCATCCATAGAAGGAATGGTATCTCCATTTGTTAAATTAAGTATTTGTTCTCCGCTTTCGCTTCCTTCGCCGCCGGTTGACTCTGAATCGCTGTCACCACACGCGACCATGAAAACGCTTAACAATAAGCCTATTGTTAATAGCAATGAAAATTTTGACAGTTTCATGATGTCTTAACTCCCCTTTTTGATTTTGTATCATGCTTCTAGTTGAAAAAAACACGCAAGTAAAATTATACAAGTTTTCCGATTGTCTTGCAGGTATTTCAAACGGATGAAAATATGAAAAGCTTGTACAACTACACTTTCCGTTTATAAAATGAGTAAATAGCACTACTACTATTTTGCACCAAAGTTCTGGATAAATTCTTGATATCTCCCGAGTAAAATATGGAATTGGATTAAGAAAAGCATAAACAGTCGTTGTGCGTTAAATAATGACTAGATTATCTACGTAAAGAATCATAATTATAGAGGCAGATATTTTACAAGGATCGTAAATGTGGGGATTTGGATCGTAAATTTACAATCTGGATCGCAAATTGCTAATTCGGATCGTAAATTTCGAAATACGATCATTTTTTATCAAAATTGGATCGTATTCCGGAAATGGATTGTATTTTCAACGTTAAAAAAGCGGTATTCACATCGTCATTTAACGAATGTCGTGTTTTCCCTATAGGGTCTAAGCATATATAAAGCCAAGATACCTATGCACCAGTATCTTGGCTTTTTGATCACTTATTCTTTTTCAACATATGCCCATTTGTATTCATAAGTCGCACCAAATGGATTCGTAATGACACCTTCCATCTTCGGTGAAATTAATTGTGCCCGGGCACTTTGGTATAACGGTACAATTGCTGCATCTTCAAACAGAACTTCTTCCGCTTTTAGAAATGCATTGTAACGCTTAACCGGGTCAAGTGCATACTCTGTAGCGCTCTTCTTGAGCAACTCATCATATTTTGGATTGGAATAACCCATATTGTTATTTCCTCCATCCGTAATCCATAGATTTAAATAGGTATACGGATCAAGGTAATCTGGAGACCAACCTGAAAATTGAAGTTCATAATTCATGCTTGAATCCAGTTCTAGTCGTTGTTCAAAAGGAACTTGTTTTAAAGTGATTTTCAATCCCTCTAAGTTCGACTCAAGCTGGCTGGCAATATACACGTTCATGTTTTTAGCAGTTGCACTATCTCCAGCTAATAACTCTAATTCTACTTTTTCTTTACCTATTTCTTCTAACCCTTTTTGCCAATACTCTTTAGCGGCTTCTACATCATAGGTAACTAAATCTCCGCTTACTTGACGGAAATCTTCACCTGATTTAGGCATTGACACGAAATTTTTAGGTACAAGTCCATTCGCTACAATGGAACCGTTATTTAGTATTTCATCTACCAATGCTTGCTTATTAATTGCCCGACTAATTGCTTTACGGATATTTTCATTCGCTAATGCTTCAGTAGTCGTTTGGTTCATTTTTAAGAAAAAGACTCCTGATTCCGTTGTAATGGTGAAATCTTCATGTGTGGAGTATTGATCAACCAACTCAGCAGTTAAACCTGCCCGATCAATTTCTCCTTTTTCATATAAATCTACCGCAACTTGTGGGTCACTTACCACGTCATAACCAATTTTATCAAGGCTTACCGCTTCTGCATCCCAATAATCTTCGTTCTTCTTCAACTTCCACGAGCTGGATGTACTATCCCAACTAGTTATTTTAAATGGTCCATTTGCTAACAGCGTTTCCGAGCTTGTAGCATAATCCGAACCTTGTTTTTTTACAAATTCCTCATGTAACGGATAAAATGTTCCAAAGGTTGTTAACGACTCAAAGTACGGTATCGGCTTTTCAAGCGTCACCACTAGTGTATAGTCATCTTTAGCCTTTACCCCTAACTTTTCAACGGGCATTTTACCTTCACTGATCGCTGTAGCGTTTTTGATAACTCCACCCATCATATAAGGACCATACTCGGATCCAGTTTCAGGATTTACCGCCCGTTGCCACGCATACACAAAATCATGCGCAGTTACCGGATCTCCATTTGACCATTTTGCATTCTCACGTAAAGTGAATGTCCATGTTAGAGCATCCTCGCTTACCGTATGATCTTTTGCTATACCATCAACAATTTCAGCATCCTTACCTAGTCGATAAAGACCTTCTTTGGTTGAATTCAAAAATTGAAATGCGTATTCATCGGTTGCAAGCGATGCGTCCATTGTAGGAATTGTATCTCCAATAGTTAAATTAAATACCTGCTCCCCTTTTGCTTCTTTTCCAGAATCTCCACTTGATTCACCGTTAGCTTCTGTACTGCTTTCATTACTTGAGCAGGCTACTAACAATACAGTTAGCATGAAACCAAGCGTCAAAACTAGTGAAAATTTTGAAAACCTCATGTTGAAATACGCTCCTTTTTAAAATTTTTATATTATCTAACAATGCGAATTATAGTAGTTTTCAGTATAGATTTCAGGTATTTACTATAGGTTAGAATACAAAATGCCTACACAGATAACATTCTCATTACAAAAATGAGCAATTCTTCCTAGTTAACAATACGAGGATATTACAGTCTTTTTACGATGCGATGATTTGAACGCAGATATCCTTGAAAACGTTTCTTATCAATACAAAAAAGACAAACCCCATTAGGGTCTGTCTTTTTGCTGCATGCCTTGCTCAGCCATTTCAATTGCTCGTTTCACCATGTTCCCTGCATCTCTTGCTTTAATTCCGCCCCAGCCTTCTTGCTGCACAGTGTCGTAAAAGCCTAACTCTTTAGCAATTTCTTCTTTCAAATGATCCGACATCATCCCTCGTCGTCTTCCCATGAAAGAACAACCCCTTTCTACATGAGCTTGCCTTTTGTTACGACATACTTAGCATATGTACCTAATCAAATCATACACTCGTAAGTTGTATACAGAAAAGGAAAATATTTATATATAAAATGAGCTACCTGCTTCAGCTTTTCTAAAAAAAGAAGAAAATGTCGGCAGGTAAGCGGACACCAGATCCTTTATTTGTGAAAAAACGGGACAAATGCGAGGGTATGTGGACTCAGGATTCGTTATATAGTGTAAAAGTAGGTATTTCATTGCGTTTTTACATGAATAAGGTATCCTAGGTCCGCTTAACCCAAAAAAACAGGTCTAAAATCAAAAATAAAGGATTCTGTGTCCGCTTCTTCTACTAATGCGCAGTTACTCAATTTGTGTCTAAATAAAAGTAGCTAAAAATAAAAGAAGCAGTAAACAAATGTTTACTACTCCATAATCATCGCTGTTGTTCTTTCATCTTGGAAGCTTAGTTCAACTGTTTCTGTTAAAACGTCTGCATAGCTGTATGAAACACGTTCGAATGCGTTCTCGTCTTGATCAAGCTCAACTATGAAAACAGAAGGATATGTTTCTGCCAGAATCCCACAACGTTCAATGGTTTTTCTTCTTCCACCGTTGGCTTTTAATGTTAACCTTTTACCTATGTGACCTTCGAGACCTTGCTTAATTTCTATTAATGTTTTAGCCAATACACTCCACCTCACTTCTTATATTATAGCACGTGCTTGTATTAGCAGTCAAGTAAAACTTTATATTATAACAATATATCTTTTTTCATGTCAACAACTAAAATCACGTTTTGCTGTTATTATTTCAAAAAACTTGAAAAATATGTATAGAAGTTGAAAAAATATTGATTTTGTTCCAATATATGTTTTACATCTAGGCTTGTCATTCTTCAAAGCGGAGTGTAGATTAGTTAATATCTACACTCGCTAGTCGTCATCAGATGATTCTTCAAGGTATGGCATACCAGTACGTAATAATCCCCGTGTTTCCAATCCACCCATACCTCTTTCACCAGTTAATGTATTTCGAAGAACATCCCAAACATTTACTTTTTCCATAAATGGTGTATATGCTATTTTAGCTGCTATATAAACGGGGTCTAGTGCGTGAATGTTAATTCGGGATGGGGAACTGGCATAATTCGCTCCAGCACGGATAAGCGACTCAAAATGAGATTGGCAAGCTCCAGCAAATATAACAAGCTGATCTAATTGTGGGATAAGATGTCTTGCTTCTCTCACTGTTTCAACGAAATACTTAGAGTGGCGATAAGCTCTAAGATCGTTTTTTGTGCCTTTGTTTTTCGAAAATGAGTCATGGCCAGTTATAACAATGATATCTGGTTGAATTTTTTCGATAAGTGGTCCAATTTCTTGCGGCATTTCTTTTTCATTAACATATACACCGTGTACATGCAGACCAATCCGTTGATACAGTTCGATACATTTTTTTAAATAATTTCGATCCCCATCCACATGCAAAACCTTTGCGGGTAAATGAAAGTAGGAAGATTCATGATGAAATCCATCTGTAGCTTCGTATTCTCGCTTTTCTTTCATGAATTGATAATCTTGTCTGAACAACCGATAGGAAAATTCTTCTTTTTCTTTTTCTTTTTCACTCTTCTTAACAAGTTCTCTTTCCTGCACCTTAGCTAGATCACTTAGCGGGGCATCTACTTCTAATCGTAAATCCTTTCCATGTAAAATAGCCTGATCTTTTGTTATAGAAGAAACTCGAAATAATAAATCGTGTTGGTGAGAAGTTCTAGAAACAATATCACCTGTTACAAAGTCCATAAATCCACCTCACAGCCTTCCAGTTAGAAAGCTTTCATATACCATAACGTATGTAAAAAGACTGGGTATGTGCATAAAGGAAAGGTAAAACCGTTCAAAGACTTAGAACACCGTTACAATTATTTTGAAAAACAATAGTGGAAAACTTGGCTTATCGCCAAGCATTATGACGAAAACCTTAGATTCCTTATACTGATATTTAATAAGTAAACTGCGAACTAAAGGAAATTCATGTCTATTGTAACAGCAACATTGATTTCC
>NZ_JBUZWC010000023.1:0-39196 GCF_055329585.1 Virgibacillus sp. GM2-2
TTTCGTTGCTTGACATACTTGATTGTTTGTTCAGTTTTCAAGGAGCAAATTGTTTTCTCTGCCAACTTATGTCGACAGTGTAAAAATTATATCACTTTACCATTAAATCTGTCAATGCATACTAATGGGAAATTGATATTTTTTTCTGCCGTTTTCGCGACAGCAAAATATATATTACATTCCTTTTAAATAAAAGTCAATACTTTTTATAAAATCTATTTCACAAAATTACTTCTCCATCCCAATCAAGCATACCACCAGCTAAATTAGAGACCTTGTATCCGTGTTCGTCTAAATATTCTGCAGCCCGCATACTTCTTGCACCAGAACGACAAACCATAACATAATGCATATCTTTACTTAATGAATCAATACGATTTGGTATCTCTTGTAATGGGATATGGTTAGCATTCTCTATCATACCTTGAGCTACTTCTTCATCTTCCCTCACATCAATTAAAACGATATTCTTATCCTTATTAATCAAGTTTTGTAATTCTTCCGAGTTAACCTCTTGAATATGTTTCATTTCTTTATCAGCCTTTCTTTTAATCAGCTTACTCCATCAATTATGTTACTGAATTTGTGTATACGTTGCAACTATCTAACACATGATATACATACTAAATTCAACGAACTTACATCATTATATTAGACAGGAGAATAGAAGATGAAACATAAGATTACCAACGTTATTGCCCTGATGATAGCTTTCCTAGTTATACCGGTTACGCTGCATGCTGAATCTAATGCTAAAGAACCTACGCCAATGAAAATTCACACTTATAGCGAGGATGTAACCGGAGATGGACAAAAAGAAACGATTGAGTTATTTGGCCAACCTTTCAGTAAAGACTCAAATTATTACCAAAATATATGGGCCGAAATCAAAAGTCCCCACAATAAAGAATGGAAAATTGATTATAGGGGTGGATATGAACCCACTTTACAATTTTATGATTTAAATCATGATAATGTTACAGATATATACTTTCAGAGTCCCACTGGAGGTAGCGGAGGACTATATAGTTATCAATTGAACACATTAAAAAACGGAGTACTTAAAGAAATCCCTTTACCAGTTCAACAGTATGTAAAGGGGAAATTCATAGAAGATTTTAGGGCAGTCTTATCACTCACCCCAAAAAGTCGCGGCATTTTTATCGATGTAAAAGATAGAAAAGACGATTACATTAGACTCGGTATTTATAATAGCGATGGTAAACTACTTGAACCAACAGACTTAATGATTGATCCGATTGCATTTTATGAACCTAAGTTAATAAGCAAAAGCAAAGGGTATGGTTTAAAAAGCTATCAACAAATAAGCGGTGCTTATCATGCAGATCAACTTGGAACAATTGAAACACTTTGGTATTACGAAAATGGAAAGTGGATTATTCTTACCACGGAATGGGTGCCAGCAGGATAGCAATCAACTAAAAATGAATGCATTACTTTTGATGCCTATAAACAATTAGGGATCTCCGTAAATACAGCGGAGATCCCTTTTTCTGTTAATTAGCCACAATATTAACTAGTTTTCCTGGAACTACAATAACCTTACGTACTGTTTTCCCTTCGATCCATTCTTTAATTGTATTATCTTCTAACGCCACTTTTTCAAGATCATCCTTAGAAATGTCTTTTGCAACATTAATCTTTGCGCGAACCTTGCCCATTACTTGAAGAACAACCTCTACTTCATCCTCAACAAGTTTTGATTCATCATAACTTGGCCAAGGCTCATAGCTAATTGTATTCGTATGACCAAGACACTCCCACAATTCTTCAGCAATGTGTGGCGCTACTGGAGAAAGCATTTTTACAAAGCCTTCAACATATTCTTTTGGTAGTTGATCCGCTTTGTATCCTTCATTTACAAACACCATCATTTGTGAAATACCAGTATTAAAATGAAGGTTCTCAAAATCCTCGGTTACCTTTTTGACTGTTTGGTGGTATACCTTATCAAGTGCTTCATTCGCACCTTCTGATATTTTTGACGAAAGTTTTCCATCCTCGTTAATCAACATTCGCCACACGCGATCAAGGAATCTCCTAGCCCCATCTAGACCATTTGTTGACCAAGCGATGGCTGCATCAAGCGGCCCCATAAACATTTCATATAGACGTAGTGTATCTGCTCCATGTGAAGCAACAATGTCATCAGGATTAACAACATTTCCTTTTGACTTACTCATTTTTTCATTGCCTTCGCCAAGAATCATTCCTTGGTTAAAGAGTCGCATAAATGGTTCCTTTGTTGGGACAACGCCAATGTCATAAAGGAATTTATGCCAAAAACGAGCGTAAAGTAGATGAAGAACTGCGTGCTCTGCTCCACCAATGTAAGTGTCAACAGGTAACCATTTTTTCAGTAGGTCAGGATCAGCAAGCTGTTCCGTATTATCTGGATCGATGTAACGTAGGAAATACCAACAGCTACCTGCCCACTGTGGCATCGTATTTGTTTCACGTCGACCTTTCATTCCAGTTTTCGGATCAACAACATTCACCCAATCACTATTAGCAAGTGGTGATTCACCGGTTCCGGATGGTTTTATTTCTTTAAGTTTAGGAAGTTCCAGTGGTAGCTCTTCTTCTGGAACAGCACTCATCGAGCCATCTTCCCAATGAATAATAGGAATTGGTTCTCCCCAATACCGCTGTCTAGAAAACAGCCAATCACGCAGGCGATACGTAATCTTTTTCTCACCTTTTCCACTGTCTTCAAGCCATTCAATCATTTTAGAAATAGCTGCATCTTTTTCCATTCCATTAAGAAAATCTGAATTTACGTGTGCACCGTCTCCGGTATAGGCTTCTGCTGTTACATCTCCACCTTTAACAACCTCGACAATCGGAATTTCAAACTTAGTTGCAAACTCGTAGTCACGTTCATCATGGCCTGGTACGGCCATGATTGCTCCGGTTCCATATGTCATTAGCACATAATCCGCTACCCAAATCGGCATCTTTTCATTATTGGCAGGATTTATCGCATAGGCTCCAGTAAATACGCCTGTTTTATCTTTGGCAAGGTCTGTTCGTTCTAGGTCAGATTTTGTTTGAACAGCATTTAGATACGAGTTAACCGCAGATTCCTGATCAGCAGTAACAATTTTTTTCACAAGTGGATGCTCAGGTGCAAGCACTGCATAAGTTGCTCCAAATAGCGTATCCGGTCTTGTTGTAAAAACAGTAAATGTTTCGTCATGGCCATCAAGATCAAATGTCACTTCTGCTCCTTCTGAACGACCTATCCAGTTACGTTGCATATCTTTAATGCTCTCTGGCCAATCAAGATCTTCAAGATCATCCATTAGGCGATCGGCATAGGCAGTGATTTTTAACATCCATTGTTTCATTGGTTTACGTACAACCGGATGCCCGCCACGCTCACTTTTTCCATCAATGACTTCTTCATTCGCGAGTACTGTACCAAGTGCTGGACACCAATTCACCGCTACCTCATCAACATATGCAAGACCTTTTTCATAAAGCTTTGTGAAAATCCATTGGGTCCATTTATAGTACTTCGGGTCTGTCGTATTGATTTCACGATCCCAGTCATAGGAAAAGCCAAGTTCTTGGATCTGCCTCTTAAAGGTCTCAATATTTTTCTGCGTAAATGCTGCTGGACTATTCCCAGTGTCTAACGCATACTGTTCTGCAGGTAGACCAAAAGCATCCCATCCAATCGGGTGTAGTACCTCATATCCCTGCATACGTTTCATTCGTGAAAATATATCTGTTGCCGTATACCCCTCCGGATGTCCTACATGTAAACCAGCACCTGATGGATATGGGAACATATCCAACACATACGCCTTTTCTTTTTCAGTATTGGTATTCGTTTTAAATGTTTTGTTTTCAAGCCACTGTTTCTGCCATTTTTTTTCAATCGATTGATGATTGAAGCTCATTTTGTTTCCTCCTTTAAATAATAGAAAATAAAAAAAGCCCCTCATCCCAATAAAGGGACGAGAAGCTGTATCTCCCGCGGTACCACCCAAATTAACGTAAATCGCACGTTCACTTTGTATCCTTAACGCGGATTTACGGCAAGAACTACTTACGTTCATTCTTGCAACATTAAAGGTGAGTTCATAAATATTTCAGCAACAGTTCACACCAACCACTGTCTCTCTAAGCCTGAAGTATTTATTACTAGTCCTTCGCATCGTTATTATAATATGTATATCGAATTTTAATGAATTGGTGTGCGGATGTCAAGCCTATTTCGCTTTCTTTCTATTATTATTTCGTTCATGCTAAAATTATATACAATCAAAAAGGTTAGGATGTATGGACATGATGAAAGGAATTATCCAATTTTCGCACTATCTATTAGAAGAAGCTATTAATAAGGGAGATACAGTAATCGATGCAACCTGTGGAAATGGACATGATACTGTGTTTTTGAGTAAATTAGTTGGTCAAAAGGGACATGTATTTGGTTTTGATATACAAGAACAAGCAATTTTAAATACGAAAGAAAAACTTGTAGCACATAAGATTGCAAATGCAACAATTATTAAAGATAGTCACAGTAATGCAATTCATCACTTAACTGTTGACCAACTCACATCGCTTGGAGGTGCCATTTTTAACCTCGGATATTTGCCTGGAAGTGACAAAGGAGTTATTACAAAAAGTGAAACAACGATACTCGCAATCGAAGGCATACTGACGCATTTGAAAGAAAATGGAATCGTCGTTCTTGTGGTGTACCACGGACACGAAGGTGGTGACATTGAGAAACGTAATCTCTTGGAATATACACATCAGTTAGACCAAAAACAATTTCGAGTACTAAAATATGGATTTATTAATCAGAAGAATGACCCACCATTTATTATTGCTATTGAAAAGAAAACAAACTAACGCATGGTTCTACTTGATAATAGTAGAACTTTTTTGTTGTCAATTTTTGTCGAAGTCAGTCGTATTGCCCCCATAACTTGAATAGTCTGAAACTCGTTTTAATATTTTGATTTTTCTTGACATGATCGGACACCTTTTATAAAACACACATATGATAGCGTTTTCTAAATTAAAATAAGGGGGCAATTATATGAAGAAGTTTAGTCTGTTTACGCTTCTATTCGCGATTATGGTTGTATTAGCAGCCTGCGGATCAAGTGAATCAGAAGGTAATGCTTCTGGTGGGGATGATAAGGTTTACAAAGTCGGTATCGATACTACATATCCACCTTTTGAATTTCAAGAAGGCGATGAATACAAAGGTATTGATGTTGATTTAATCAATGCGATTGCGGAAGATCAGGGTTTTAAGATTGAACTTGTACCAATGGATTTTGGTGGTATTATTCCCGCAATGCAGGCAGGAGAACTGGACATCGCAATTGCTGGAATGAGTATTACGGAGGAACGTAAACAAAAGGTAGATTTTTCAGAGCCATATTTTGAGGCAGGGCTTTCATTAGTAGTAGCAGAAGGTAACTCAGAAATAAAAAGCCTTGAAGATCTAAAAGGAAAGACTGTTGCGGTAAAAAAAGGAACCACGGGGGCAAATTTTGCAGAGGAAAATAAGGATAAATACGGATATGAAATCGTTCAAGTACCTGACAGTACATCCATGTTCCAAGAAGTGGCAAATGGTACTGCTGACGCTTTAATTGAAGACTATCCAGTAATATCTTATGCAATTGCTCAAAGTGACCTTAAACTACAGGTGGTTGGTGACCGTTTAAATGGTGATCATTATGGAATCGCGGTGCTTAAGGATGAAAATGATGAACTACTTAAAAAAATAAACGATGGATTAGCTAACTTAAAAGAAAGTGGCAAATATGATGAAATCATCAGTAAATATTTAGGTGAACAGTAAATTTTATCAGGCGCGCTTTTATAGCGCGTCTGTTTTAATGAAGGGGTTGAATTGATGGACGTTATTATCGAAACACTTCCCTATTTATGGGAAGGATTGAAGGTTACGCTTTATATCTTCGCAGTTGCAATAATTATTGGTTTTATTATTGGCTTAATTATGGCTTTACTCCGCTTAGCACCTTTAAAGATACTGAATTGGATAGCAAAAATATTTATTGATGCAGTCCGTGGCACACCTATACTGGTCCAATTATTCTTTTTTTATTTCGGGTTAAATTCACTAGAATTCATTTCACTCGATCGTGAAACTGCTGGTATCATCACAGTTGCAATTAATGCCGGTGCTTATTTTGCAGAGATTATTCGGGCAGGAATTCAGTCCATGGATAAAGGACAAACGGAAGCCGCACGTTCTTTAGGTCTTACAGGCACACAAAACATGCGACACATTATATTACCACAGGCATTTCGTCGTATGCTTCCAGCTTTTACAAACCAAGGAATTATTAGTTTAAAAGATACGTCTTTACTATCTGTAATCGGAATTGCCGATTTAACACAACGAGGTCAAGTTGCGATTGCACGAACTTTTGAAGCCTTCAACATCTGGATTGCTGTTGGGGTAATGTATTTTATCATAATTTATCTATTATCCTTACTTGCTAGTTTTCTAGAAAGGAGATTTGAATTACGATGACAATGATTGAAGTAAAAAACCTAAAAAAATCCTTTGGAAAGCTTGAAGTTTTAAAAGATATAAGCGTTTCAATAAAAGAACGAGAAGTAGTATGTGTGATTGGTGCGTCTGGGTCAGGTAAAAGTACGTTTCTACGATGTTTAAATCGACTGGAAGATATTACTGGCGGTCATGTAATCATCGATGGCAATGACATTACAAACAAAAACGTTAACATTAACGAGGTACGACAAGAAGTTGGAATGGTATTTCAACAGTTTAATCTTTTTCCGCATAAAACAGTTATGGAAAATATTATCCTTGCACCAATGAAAACACGTGGAACATCCAAACAAGAGGCAGTTAAGAAAGCCCAAGAACTTTTAGCAAAAGTAGGATTGAGCGAAAAAGCCGATAGCTATCCTGGATCACTTTCAGGCGGACAAAAACAACGTGTTGCAATTGCTCGTGCACTGGCAATGAATCCTAAAATCATGTTATTTGATGAGCCGACCTCTGCACTAGATCCTGAAATGGTGGGCGATGTACTAGAGGTAATGAAACAATTAGCAAATGAAGGAATGACAATGGTTGTTGTTACGCACGAAATGGGATTTGCTCGTGAGGTCAGCGATCGTGTCCTATACATTGATGAAGGACTAATTGTCGAGGAAAATGTTCCGCAGCATTTATTCGATAATCCACAGCACGAACGGACACAGGCTTTCTTAAGTAAAGTTTTATAAGAAAATGACTCCAGCGCTGGAGTCATTTTTGTTTTCGGTCATTTTTTGTAAACTTGTAATAAACTTTTGTATTCCAATGAAAAAATTTAGCTTTCGTACCACTAATACCAAGCAGAGATCTTTTTGTTCTTTCTGCACCTTTTAATTCGTTAACTTTCCAATCACCTAAGTATAATCCCACTAAGCCATTTACAACCATTTCGTGAAATGGATGGTTTGGTAAAAGTCTTACGTTATTGCGTGCATGTTTTACAAAAAACTGCAGTCTTTCCACTAGTTCTGACTGATTATCATAATACGTACAAAAGTTTAAATCTGCTTCGGTTTCATCCTCTTTTTGATCAATATAATAGTCTAACAAAATATGTAGACCTTGCATATATGGAAAATATCCACTATAAATTTCACTAGCTAGTTTAGTGGAAATCTTATCATCGAGTGCGTAAGAGACTAAGCAAAAGATACCTAGTGTTGATCCTGCAGCAGCGGAAAATTCATGCCATTTCAGCTGAGGAAACTCTTCTTTATAAGTTGCAAACCAGTTGGTTAACCTTGGTACACGTTCATTTTTATCAACATGTTTATGCACCTGCAAATCTCCGTAAAGACTGCAAAGCTTCCTTATAAAAGGTTGAATAGTTTCAAATTTAGGAATAACTTTTAATGCCTTTTGACATGTCCGTACCAAATCATTAAGATAATCACCATCATTCTGATCATCTCGTAGGGCATAATAATTTTTTACATGATAGTCTGGATCCAGTGCATCAAGCATTGATTGATGTAACAATCTAAAATCTTCTGGGTCTAGCGATGTGCTACGATCACAAAGGTTATCCAAATAATCACTAATTGTTTGATAGGCAACGATAAATCGAATAGCTTCTCTCCAATGGTCACCAGCTAAAAGAGCATAAACTCCTCCGCCCTGACAATGAAATCGCTTGGTCGAAATACTTGCTAATGCTTGACTACGTAATTCCGAATTAGGAATCTGCTGGGCATGGCGTGTCCAAAATGCTAGCTCTTTTCGAACTTCAGGGAAGATTTTTATATAAACATCACTCATAAGTTTAATTGAAGAAGTTGGAACTTGTTGTAGCAAGACACTTCCTCCATTCTCGTTGAAAATATTTGGTATACTATTTATATATACACCATCAAATTAGGAGGATACAAATGATACACCACTATAAAAACAGTACACCTACTATACATGATACAGCATATATCGCAAAAGGCGCAGTAATTACCGGGGATGTAACGATTGGTGAAGAAACAAATATTTGGTTTAATACAGTTATTCGTGGCGATGTTGCACCAACGCGAATTGGTAAAAGGGTTAGCATTCAGGATTTATCCATGGTCCACCAAAGCCCGAACAACCCAGTCATTGTAGAGGATGATGTAACCGTTGGTCATCAAGTAACATTGCATTCAGCTATTGTTCGTAAAAATGCTCTAATCGGAATGGGATCCATCGTATTAGATGGTGCTGAAATTGGAGAACATGCATTTCTTGGTGCTGGAAGCCTAGTTCCACCGGGCAAAAAAATTCCTCCTCATACATTGGCGCTCGGAAGACCTGCAAAAGTTGTTCGCGAACTAACGGATGAAGACTATCAAGATATGGAACGTGTGAGAAAGACGTATGTTGAAAAAGGGCAATACTATAAACATCATACATCTTTATAAGAAAAGCGTAAGCGCCCGTTTAGCAACGTACAAACTGGAGCACCCCGAAATGAGATAAAGGAAACACGGTGAGGTACGAGCCGATGTTGACTTATCGCAGTGGAGGAGTGTGAAGTTTGATAGTTGCTGGGCGCTGGAGCTAGACAGCTTTTCGTTTATACTTTCTTTGCTCTTAAGATAAGAAAAAGCGAAAGCATCCAAATCTGGATACTTTCGCTTCATTTTATTTCGTCAATGCTTTTAGCTCTTCTAATTTATCTGTTTTTTCCCAAGGGAACAAAATATCTGTACGACCAAAGTGCCCATAGGCAGATGTATTACGGAAAATTGGTTTTTGTAGATCTAGCATACGAATGATTCCTGCTGGTCTTAGATCAAATAACTTACGAACAGCTTGAACCAATGCTTCTTCACTAACTTTACCAGTGCCAAATGTGTTGATTGCAATCGATACTGGCTCTGCTACACCGATAGCATACGCTAATTGTACTTCACACGTTTTAGCGAGGTCAGCGGCAACGATATTCTTGGCAACGTATCGTGCTGCATAAGCAGCAGAACGGTCAACTTTAGTAGAGTCCTTTCCACTAAACGCGCCACCACCATGACGTGCGTATCCGCCATACGTGTCTACAATAATTTTTCTCCCAGTTAATCCAGCATCACCCTGAGGACCACCGATAACGAATCGGCCAGTTGGATTAATAAAGTATTTTGTTGATTCATCAAGTAAATTTTCTGGTACGACAGGACGAATAACTTGTTCAATTAAATCTTTTTCAATTTGCTCTGTCGTCACATCTTGATGGTGTTGCGTTGAAATAACAATTGTATCTACTTTAACTGGTTTATCGTTTTCATCGTATTCAACAGTTACTTGTGTTTTTCCATCTGGGCGTAGGTAAGCTAGTGTTTCGTCCTTACGCACATCTGACAAACGTTTCGCTAGTTTATGTGCTAAAGCGATAGGTAACGGCATTAATTCATCCGTTTCGTCACATGCGAAGCCAAACATTAAACCTTGGTCTCCTGCACCAATTGCAGCGATTTCATCATCTGTCATTTTTCCTTGACGTGCCTCGAGTGCAGTATTTACTCCGCCGGCAATATCAGCAGACTGTTCATCAATTGCAGTTAAAACTGCGCAAGTATCTGCATCAAAGCCAAACTTTGCACGTGTATAACCAATATCTTTAATTGTTTGTCTTACAATAGCAGGAATATCAACATACGTATTCGTGGAGATTTCTCCAGATACTAATACTAAGCCTGTTGTTACGGTTGTTTCACATGCTACTCGAGCATTTGGATCTTTCTTTAAAATTTCATCTAAAATTGCGTCTGAGATCTGATCACATATCTTATCTGGGTGTCCCTCTGTGACAGATTCAGATGTAAATAAACGACGATTTGAAGCCATATGGCTAAATCCTCCCTTTATAATTGTGTTACGGAACTCTATTTGTTATAGTACAATTGTTCAAGGTCCTTAAAAACAAAAAAAGCCCTTCCTGTTCAGGAGGAAAGGTGTTGTGGCCATTTCCTCTTATTGTTCAAGGAGTCATCCTTGCTTCAGGTTAGCACCTTTTCACACTTGTGATGGTTGCTGGGTTTCATCGGGTCTGTCCCTCCGCCGACTCTAAATAAGAGAGTATCCGCTCGAAACTTATCGTATCGAAAACCCCTCATCATGTCAACTTTTTTCGAACATTATATGACAGCTTTAATAAAATAATATAATAGTATGGATTAATTTTATGAATGTGTTATACTAATAAACAGATTTATAAAATCTTGATTACTTCTTATTTTGTAAAAAATAAAATCCATCCAAAAGGTAGGTATGATACATGAAATCGGTGGAACAATCATCATTGTTACAGGAGCTAATTTCTAATAAAAATGTACAAAAAAATTTATCTGTACCTCGTTTAGTCGAAAGAATTTTAGATCGTCATGAAGGTACATTAACTGCAACTGGCGCAATTCAAGCAACTACTGGAAAATATACTGGACGTTCTCCAAAGGATAAATTCATTGTCCGTGACGAATCGTGTGAAAATCTTATTGATTGGGGCGCAGTAAACCAGGAAATTGATGAAGCATCTTTTGATAATTTGTACGGTAAAGTAATTAATTACTTAAAAGAAAAAGATGAACTTTTTCAGTTCAAAGGATTCGCAGGTGCTGACAAAAAGTATCGTTTGCCAATCCAAGTAATTAACGAATATGCTTGGCACAATTTATTTGCGCGTCAACTTTTCATTACGCCGACAGAAGATGAATTATCAACACATAATCCAGAGTTTACTGTTATATCAGCGCCAACCTTTAAAGCTGATCCTGCAGTTGATGGAACTAATTCAGAAACTTTTATCCTAGTTTCGTTCAAGAAACGCATTATTTTAATTGGTGGTACTGAATATGCAGGAGAAATTAAAAAATCAATTTTCTCTGTTATGAACTATCTTTTACCACAGCGAGAAGTATTATCCATGCACTGCTCTGCTAACGTTGGTCAAGAGGGCGATGTAGCATTATTCTTTGGACTTTCTGGTACAGGAAAAACTACTCTATCGGCTGACCCATATCGCAAACTAATCGGGGACGATGAGCATGGGTGGAGTCCAAACGGTGTGTTTAATATCGAAGGTGGATGCTATGCAAAATGTATCAACCTATCAGAAGAAAAAGAACCACAAATCTACAACGCAATTCGATTTGGGTCCGTATTAGAAAATGTAATTCTTGATAAAGATTCACGTATCCCAGATTACGATGATACATCTCTAACGGAAAATACACGTGCAGCATATCCACTAGATAATATCGATAATATTGTAACACCTAGTGTAGCTGGTCACCCAAATACAATTATCTTTTTGACAGCTGATGCATCTGGTACACTACCACCGATCAGTAAATTAACAAAAGAACAAGCAATGTATCACTTTTTAAGTGGCTATACAAGTAAATTAGCTGGAACAGAACGTGGCGTGACAGAGCCACAAGCAACTTTCTCAGCTTGCTTTGGTTCACCATTCTTGCCACTAGCACCGTCGACCTATGCAAAAATGCTTGGGGAAAAAATTGATCAATTTAACACAAACGTATTTTTAGTGAACACCGGTTGGACTGGTGGTTCATATGGTGTCGGAAATCGTATGAAACTCTCCTATACACGAGCAATGGTTCATGCAGCACTTGAAGGTGAGTTAAACACTGTTGAAACTACGAAGGACGATGTCTTCGGTCTTGAAACGCCAATGCACGTTCCTGGTGTTCCAGACGAAGTATTGGTTCCTAGAAGTACTTGGGCTGACAAAGAAGCTTACGATGCGGAAGCGAAAAAGCTTGCAATGAAATTCCATGAAAACTTTAAGAATTTCACACAAGCTGATAAGGAAATTGCTCAAGCGGGTCCACTTTATAAAGGTTAAAATAATTGAAGAGAGCCAGTCTCAAAAGGCTGGCTTTTCCTTTTGAATATTACTCTATTGTAACCTAGTGCATGTACAATTGAACAAAGAAAGTGTCTCCCTTCAGGAAAACACGTTTACTTTGATAAATATTCACTTTTAATTTTTTCCATACAATAGGTTAAAACATCGTCCTTCATAATAAAGCTGTATTTTGTGTTTTTACGGACATTTTTAGGTATGTTATCTAACAAGACTGGTCCATGGGTTTCATAGTAAGTAGACTGCTCAATGAGTTTATTGACGTTAGCAAAATAAACATTTTTTATTACCGTCCCGCCCTTGCCTTTAACATAGTATTGACCAACATAATCTAACCGATCAACTGACCCGCCAGTTTCTTCTTTTACTTCACGTATTGCGGCATCTTCAGCTGTTTCACCTGGTTCTACCTTGCCACCAGGAAATTCCATTCCTCGATCTTTATGATTAGTTAGTAGCCAACGATTTTGATACGTACAAATTACCCAAACATGCTTTGGTTCTTTGGAAAAATAATGATCTTCAAATGTTAATTTAACCTCATTGTTATAATAATCTCTAAATGTATTCATTATTTCAGCTGCCTTTTTCCCCGTTAATTAAATTGTCTATCTCTTATTATGTTCCTTTAAAGCAGCTAGTATAAACTACTTTTGACTAAATTAATGAGAATTCATCTACTCATTACAAATGTCTATCAGATAATATTCCCATCGATTCAATATGTTCTCGTGTTTTTTCATCACCTAAATCATACAACATTTGAAAAGCACCTGTCATTCCATCATCATAATCATCATTCGATTGGTCATTGTGATAAGACATGATCGGCACGTGTGCACGAAAGAAAGCACGAAAATTGGCATCGTCCATATCATTCAATTTCTCGCGTAACAATATAACCTCTTCATCTGTCGCATGAATAATGAAATCAGCATTGTTCCCATATTTAATTTGTGAAACCTCTTGTGTACCCATATTAACATAAAACTTTTTCTTATCCATGTTGCACCTCCTACTATTAATTTGGCTTAATTTTCGAGAAGCATGTATGGGAAGAAAAAGTTCATTAGAAAACTTGGCTTATCGCCAAGCTTTAATGGCGAAAGCCTTAGTTGCCCTTATACTGATATCCATAAAACTAATATTTTCCTATCAGTGTTAGAAAACCCTGACATTCGCCTTGTCCTTAATAGCGAATGCCAGGGTTTTCTTATAAGGTTTACCATAATTTATAATTTCTGACGTTATTAGAAAACTTGGCTTATCGCCAAGCTTTAATGGCGAAAGCCTTAGTCCCTTATACTGATATCCATAAAAACTTATACTTTCCTATCAGCGTAAAAAAGGCTGGCATAGATTCCTCTATACCAGCCTTAATCATTATACAGTTTGATTTGTTAATTGTTGGGCGCTATTTGCGAAAATACAACGTCCTTTACCGTGCGGAATACACATTGGAGTTCCAAACATAGGATCGAATGTTACATCACATTTCATCTCAAAAACGTCGTGAACTAAGTTACAATTGATAATTTCTTCAGGTTTACCCTGTGCATAAACCTTTTTGTCTTTAATTGCTACAACATGATGAGCATATCGACATGCTAGATTTAAATCGTGCAGTACCATGACAACAGTACGCCCATCCTTTTCATTTAATTCAAATAATAAATCCAATACATCAATTTGATGTGTCATATCTAAATATGTCGTAGGTTCATCAAGTAAAATGGTATCTGTTTCTTGTGCTAGCGTCATTGCTATCCAAGCTCTTTGACGCTGTCCACCAGATAAAGAATCAACAGCACGATCTTTTAATTCAAGCATGTTCGTTGATTCTAGTGCTTTAAGTACGGCACTTTCATCATCTTTTGACCATTGCTTCAAAAAGCCACGGTATGGATGACGACCCTGCTTTACAAGCTCCATTACCGTTAAACCTTCTGGTGTTACAGGACTTTGTGGTAAGATAGAAAGCTTTTTAGCAACTTCTTTTGTTCCCAGTTTGGCGATATCCTCACCATCTAAAACAACATCTCCACCCTTTGGCTTTAGTAAACGCGCCAATGATCTTAGTAATGTTGATTTACCGCATCCATTTCCACCGATAAATACTGTGATTTCACCTTTAGGTATTTCTATATTTAAATCGTCAATGATTATGTCTTCACCGTAACCAAGAGTTAAATCTTTCGCTGTTAACGTTTGCATCGGATCACTCCCCTACATCCTACATGAAAAACCTTACATGTATGTACTCAAAAAAATTTACTGTACTTATAGTTTATTTGTTTTTTGATCATTAGTCAATGACTTTGATAATCTTTATCAATTAGTTTTTTAAAATGTTCACATTTTATCATCTAAATGCATCCTAATCATTCGAATCAACAAATCAATCGTTTCGTCTCCATCTGGAAATTGGGAAGAAATCCATTCAAATTCACCAGATAGAAAACTACATAGCAAATAAACAGCCCGCTGGTGATTTTTTGGTGTAAGTTGTTCATGTACCTCATTCAATTTACAGACAATTTCTCGCGGTAATGATCGCTCAATCGTTTTCAGTCCTAGCTGTGCTCGCTCTGGGTTATATCGATATAATAAAACTCTTGCCAAATAATCCATTACATTTGTCAACATCCTAACAGACCAGATATCATTTCCTCTTGCTGCGGATTTCTTGTACTGAAATAGAAACCAAGCAACATCGACGACATTGTCTTTGAATTCAAAATCAGTAAGCTTCAAGCTTTGTTTGTCGTTGAAAGCAGTAAGCAAATTATGTGGATCATATAATATCTTGAAATAATCCTTTTCCGATAACGTTTCTTTTGTGACAGTGAATAAATCAATATGTAAATAATTATCATAGATCGCAATTATTTGTGGTGCAATGATAAATATGTCGTCTGAAAAAATAATAGGGCGAAATGCTTCTAAATGCTTCAATCTCCCTGATAAAAATTGTTTCTCGTCTTTTTTACTTACCATGCAATATAAATCGATGTCTGAATGCTCATCGTGTTCATTTCTGCCCATTGAACCTTTTAAAAATATCGCTTGAACACTTTCATCTTTTTGTAAGCTCTGGCAAACTTTTTCTACTGCAAGCTCTTGAGTTAGCATGTAAAATCCCCCTAATAGAATAGAATTTCCGCATTACCCTTACTCTTAATCGTGCGTGCTGTTATTTACACTAGTCCAAAAAAATATTACTACAGTATACAACAAATGAAAAAAACAGTCCAACTCGTATGAATTAGACTGCTTTAAATAACTTAAATTAGTTCAAGTAACTTATTTCGCAACAGCTTATTTGATGCATTGCGTGGTAGTTCTTCGATAAAATAAATGTACTTTGGAACTTTGTATTTTGCTAATGACTGCGATGCATATGTTAAGACTTCCTCAGCTAATACTGCTTTGTCATTCAAAACAATAAAAGCAGCAGGTACCTTGCCCCATTCATTATCTTCTACACCAGTTACACCGACTTCTCGAACCCCTTGCATCCCTGCTAACACACTTTCTACTTCAGTAGGATAAATGTTCTCACCGCCAGAAATAATTAAGTCCTTACGTCGATCAACCACATAGAGAAATCCTTCCTCATCCAACCTCCCAAGATCACCTGTAGATAACCAATTACGTTGAATTGCAGCTTTCGTCGCTTGTTCATTGTTATAATATCCTTTGGTAACCATTGGTCCTTTTACTGTAATCTCCCCGATTCCTTCCTGATCAGAATCGTTTATTTTTAGTTGAGCTGGAAATAGTGGTTTGCCTGCAGAACCAAGCTTACGTAGCGCATCAGCAGGACTTAATGTAACTATTTGAGACGATGTTTCAGTCATACCATATGACTGGAAAACAGGGATTTGTTTCTCTTTTGCTTGTTCAAGTAAGCCTTTTGGTGCTGGACCTCCCCCCAATAACATACAACGGAAAATTTCTGGATAATTGTCCTCACCCAAAAATTCAATTAGGCGATGAAGCATTACGGTTACAACGGATGCAATGGTCACCTTTTTGTGCATAATCGCGTGATGTGCTTTATCTACTTCGAAATGTTCCATTAAATAGATAGGCATACCATACATGACACTTTTTATAAGGAGAGAAAAACCACCAATGTGGAATAGTGGAAGCATGGCTAGCCATTTATCATCTTTATGCATGCCTAAATTAAAAGCAGATCCTGTTGCACTCCACCAGTGATTTCCGTATGTATGCTCTACGCCTTTTGGATTTCCCGTTGTTCCTGAGGTGTACATAATAGTATATACATTATCTAAAACGATTTCGGATGCAAGTTGAATGTTTGATTCGCTATATATCGCAACTTTTGCAAATGATAAGATGGGAACGTCAAAATTCATTTCAGTCAAATGGTTGTCCAAGGATTCCGCAACTAATAAAGTTGACACGTCACCATCTTCTATTTGATAGGTAAGCTCATTTTTAGTTAAACGAATATTGAATAGTACCGCTACCGCTTCTAAATAACTTAAAGCATGGATAGCGACAACCATCTCTTTGCAATTTGTTGAGAAGATTCCAACCTTCGAATTTTTTTCAATACCTATACTTGCTAGCTTCCTCGCGAAAGATTTCGCCTGATACATTAACTCATGAAAAGTCAGCTTGTCCCCATTTTCAAATTCTACTGCACAATCATTCGGAGCTAGGCTCGCTTGCTTGGTTAACCAATGTGGAATTGTTTCACTCATGTTGGGGTTCCTCCAGTAAAATTAATGAGATAATTCGTGATATGTAGTTCATTTTTAGACGAATTTAATTCGAATCACCAATGGAGTAATCGAAAAATTGATGAAAAAACCTCTGCTCCTACGAGCAAAGGTTTTTGTTCCTTGAATATGAACCGATCACGGAAAACGTGGGAACTGTTTAAAGTCTGGTTTTCTTTTTTCCTTAAATGCATCGCGACCTTCTTTTGCTTCATCAGTAGTGTAGTAAAGAAGTGTTGCGTCTCCACCCATTTGTTGAAGACCAGCTAGTCCATCCGTATCAGCATTAAATGATGCTTTCAAGAAACGTAGTGCAGTTGGTGATTTTTCTAGAATTTCTGAGCACCATTGCATTGTTTCTTCTTCTAATTTTTCTAATGGAACGACTGTATTGATTAGTCCCATATCTAATGCTTCGTTAGCACTGTATTGACGACATAAGTACCAAATTTCTTTTGCTTTCTTTTGACCAACAGTACGCGCTAATAAGCCTGCGCCATAACCAGCGTCAAAGCTTCCAACTTTCGGTCCTGTTTGTCCAAATACAGCGTTGTCTGCAGCAATTGTTAAGTCACAAACTAAATGTAGAACATGTCCTCCACCAATTGCATAACCAGAAACCATTGCGATTACTGGTTTTGGCATAACGCGGATTAAGCGTTGTAAATCTAATACGTTTAGGCGTGGAACTTGGTCGTCTCCAACATACCCACCATGGCCACGTACCGATTGATCGCCACCTGAACAAAATGCCTTATCTCCAGCACCTGCTAAAATGATAACTCCAATTGACGAATCATCACGTGCATCTGCAAAAGCATCGTACATTTCGTTTACTGTTAACGGTGTAAACGCATTATGCTTTTCAGGACGATTCATTGTCACTTTAGCAACACCATCATATTTTTCGTAAATAATTTCTTTATACTTCTTTGCTTCTTCCCATTGAACCATGATTATCCTCCTTCTATAACTTGTCCATTTTTTGTACTGGTTAGAAATTGAACCAGCACATTCATCTAAGTATTTTGTCATTAGGACATGGCAAAAAGCCAAGTTTTCTAATGTAAAATAAACTCACTTACTATTTTAACAAAAAAATCGAATTGTTCCACATGAATTGCATGACCGGTATTTTCAACAATGATTAATTTACTGTTTGGTAGTACATTTTGCATTGATTTATTAATAGCTATGAATTTAGAATCAAGTTGTCCTACTACTAGCAATGTTGGTACAGTGAAACCACTCAATTGACTCCACCATGATGGTTGAGATCCCGTTCCCATTGAATATAGGGACATCGCAAGACCTTCTGGATTCTGTGCCAATCGCTCATTTCGGATCGCTTGTTGTGTAGCATCGGAAAGTTTCTTCTGTGATTGAAAAAGGGAGATATTTTCCCAATAATCTACAAAATCCTCTACCCCAGTTTGTTTAATCCTTTCAGCCAATTGCTGATCATGTTTCACCCTAACGCTACGCTCTTCCTTATTTTTCAAGCCAGGTGAAGCACTCTCTAACACTAGTGATTTCACTAAATTGGGATAGATTATTGCAAACGATAACGCTGTTCTTCCTCCCATTGAATAACCAAGTAGATGTATTTTTTCTAAACCAAGTTGTTCAACAATTGATTTTAAATCATGACAACATTCATGCATCGTTTTTGCTTCGTTTACACGAGTTTTTCCGTGACCAGGTAGATCAATAATAATAACTTGATAATCTTTCTCCAACTGTGATGCCAGTAACTTCCAGGTTTTTGTACTTCCAGTAAATCCATGGAGTAGAACGATTGGATCACCTTGACCACATACTTCACACCAATAATTTGATTCATTAACAGGTACAAACATTTTCAATTCACACGCCTTTTACAAGCTCGGATTCGATTGATGACCACAAGCTTCGGTGCCATTCCTTATTATTAACCCGATCTGTTTGAACCTCCACAACAGACAACCCGTTGTATTGATAACTTTTAAAAAGGGCTTCAATGAAATCCTCTTTTCGTGTTACGACATCATGGGATCCACCATACATTTTTACTACATTTTCAAAATTGATTCCATGAGGTGTGCCAAATAAAAGTTCAAATTTATCTTTTTGTTGTTGCTGTGGAAGAAATGAAAAAATTCCTCCACCATCATTATTAATTAACACGATGGTGATGTTGAGATTATAATGCTTAGCGGCTAACAATCCGTTCATATCATGAAAGAATGATAAGTCGCCAAGTAGCAACGTTAATGGCTCGCCATCAGTGGCAGCTCCAAGTCCACTCGATACCACTCCATCGATTCCATTCGCTCCACGATTAGCTAAAACGGACAGCTCTTTGGGTGAAGCTAGGAAAAACGTATCTAAATCACGGACAGCCATACTGTTACCCACATATAATGAGCTTTTTTCCGGAATCACATCCATTAAATGTTTTACCGCCGATCCTTCTGTCAGTTCCTCGGACTGAGAAATATCGTCTATATGCTTTTTGGTCACTTGATTCATATGCTGCCATTCCTCAAGCCAGCCCTTATCACCAAAAGGCTCAACATCAATCGTCAAAAGATCCTCACAAAAACGCTTGGAATCAGCATAAATAAATTCTGTTGCATTTCCTACAGGTTCACGATAACCAGCATGTTCCTCAACGATATACTGTTTGCAATCAGCGTGATCCTTTATGTAAAAAAGGTACGGCTTGGAAACAGGCATTGCACCAAATCGTATGATGAAATCGGGCTTCAGTTTTTTTCGAATCGCTTCATTTCGCAAAAATGCATCATAACCTTCTATCACTAAATCCTTATCATGTTGTCCAGCTCTTATTTGTGATAATGGATCCGCCAATACCGGGATTTGCCATTGTATGGCTAATTTGGTTATAACATTTGATAATTCCTCGTTTGTTTGGGGACCGCATACGATAAGTCCTCGTTCATTATTGCTAATTTCTTTCATAAACTGGTGTAGATTTTTCGTGCCTATACGTTTTTTTCCATCCATTGTTGGATAGAATCTAGTATTATTACGTTTTCCCCATAGATCCTCTAGGGAAAAGTCAGGAATTAACGGTTCTCTGTATGGAAAGTTTAAATGAACTGGTCCAGCATTTCCTTCGTTAGCTACATGAATTGCACGAGAGGCCTTGTTCCGTGCGTAATCCAACATTTTAGGATCGGCGTCAGGTAAAGCCATCTCATGGAACCATTTAACGTAATCATTGTAAAGCTTTATTTGGTCAATCGATTGAGGTGCACCTACGTCTCTCAATTCATGCGGTCGGTCGGCTGTGATTACGATCAAAGGTACTCGACTATAGTGAGCTTCGACGATTGCGGGATAGTAATTGGCTGCAGCTGTCCCTGATGTACAAACAATTGCGACTGGACGTTTTTTCTTTTTCGCCATTCCTAATGCAAAGA
The DNA here is from genome assembly GCF_055329585.1 of Virgibacillus sp. GM2-2. Taxonomy (NCBI): domain Bacteria; kingdom Bacillati; phylum Bacillota; class Bacilli; order Caryophanales; family Bacillaceae; genus Virgibacillus; species Virgibacillus sp. GM2-2. Next base: position 20,620 of record NZ_JBUZWC010000023.1, read on the forward strand.
AAGCAGCTGATCGTTCATCAATCACTATCCACTGGTTCATTTCTGGGTGTTCCATGACCGTCATAGCAAGTGGTGTGGACCGTGAACCAGGAGAAATAACGACCTCCGTTAGTCCACTTGCTACTAATTCATCAACAAAATTGGCTGTATAACGTGTTAAATCTTCCGTATGACTCATTCTTATCCCCCTAAAACAGATAGCATTGGTAATAATTTAATGTTTGTTTCTTCATATTCTGCCTCAGGGTCAGAATCCCGTACAACACCACACCCAGCAAATAAGGATGCTTCATCTCCTTGAATTAAGCCAGATCGGATTCCAACAGCGAACTCACTATTATTTGCATCATCCAGCCAACCAATTGGCGCACCGTACCAGCCACGATCAAGTATTTCTTCTTCACGTATAAAATGTAAAGATTCCTTTCGTGGTACACCTCCAAGTGCAGGTGTTGGATGTAGTTTACCAACTATTTCAAAAATATTTACGTCATGATTCACCATTCCAGTAACCGGAGTATAAAGATGTTGTAAATTTTTTAAGGGATACACAATCGGTTCATTTGGAATTTCAATCGTTGCACAGTATGGACTAACAGCCTCTTTAATCATCTGCACAACATAATCATGTTCACTACGATTCTTTTCATCGTGAAACAATTGATTTGCTAATGCTTCATCTTCCTCAAATGTTGCTCCTCTTGGTGCAGTACCAGCTAGACAGGCAGATAAAAATTTCTCGTTTTCTATTTTTAACAACCGCTCCGGTGTAGCTCCGATAAAACAATCTCCGGTACGTTCAAATGCAAACACGAAACTATTCATTTGCGTATCTAATAAGTCCTGTAATACTGAGGAAATCACAGCTTTATTAGATAGCTTTAAACGTAATTCTCGTGAAAGTACTACTTTATCCATCTTTCCCTTTTTAATTTGATCTGTTGCCTGTTTTACTGTTTGTTTCCATTGTTCAGGTTCTATTTCTTTTCTATTCGTGATTTCTGATTTTACAGGAACATCAGATGGTTGTTGAATTAAAGCATGCAAATCTTTGTTTAATTTAGTTATATAATCATCATGTGTGGCCTGCACAGTTACAGTCATATAGTACGTATTCTCATATTTTGTTAGTAAATATGTTGGAATTGTAAATTCACTCTCAGAGAATTTTTCCCAAAGTTGTGTGGAATCTTTTTCTGGATCAAAAGACATACCACCCATTGCTACTAATCCTGTCCCTGGTTTTTGATATGGGTTATGAACGTGGGCTTCTTGTTTTACCCGATGCCACTGTTCATTTGTTTCTTTAAAGCGATTTTCGGTCGCTTCTATTCGATAGGTCGTTCCAACACCAACCATAAAAAAGTCTTCAGCTGTACTTGACCAAAAAGTACGATCAACTCCTAGATGCTTCGCAGCATGAAAAAAATGAAGTGGATTAACTGCATCTATTTTTTTCGTAACACTGACAAGTTGTGAATGATTCGCCTTTTTCAAAAGATCAATTGTCTCATTAATGATTGTTTCAAATAAGATATCCTTTGTTTGGATCATTTATATAAACCTCCGTTACCCAATACACTTAAACATACATTTCTATTTTATTCTCTTTTTAACGGTTTCTCAAGAAAAGGGAATATTTTTCGGTTTTTGTCGATTGACACCCTAGTCCGGTTTGCCTAAACTTAATGAGTGAGTTTACTTAGAAAACTTGGCTTGTCGCCAAGCTTTAATGGCGAAAGACTTAGTTACCCTTATACTGATAACCATAAAAACTTATACTTTCCTATCAGTGTAAAATGAAACTTCATTCAGTTCTTCCTAACTGAATGTTAGTCGAACGAATCGGACATTCACGGGCAATTATTATCAATTTTTACCTCCGTTTTTGAGGCGGAGATTCTATTGCTCGTCAGTGAGAATAATTAGAGGAGAGAACAACCATGGAATCAACAAAACAAACATTAGGCGAAAAGCCTGGATTTCAAATATGGTGGAGGCTTTTACGTCCACATACGCTAACCGCATCGTTTGTTCCCGTTTTTGTTGGAACAATGCTAGCACTTAATAAGGATTCATTTCATCTTTTACTTTTTTTAGCCATGTTAATTGCATCCATTCTTATTCAATCAGCAACAAACATGTTTAACGAATACTTTGATTTCAAACGCGGACTAGACAACGAAGAGTCTGTAGGGATTGGTGGTACAATTGTCCGCGACGGAATTGCACCAAAAACTGTTCTACGCCTTGGAATTGCCTTCTTCGGTATCGCAACACTTTTAGGAATTTATATTTGCATGGAATCAAGCTGGTGGATAGCTGTTATTGGTTTAGTATGCATGCTTTTCGGCTATTTATATACTGGCGGACCTTTTCCAATTGCTTACACTCCTTTTGGCGAATTATTTGCTGGATTTTTTATGGGAACTGTCATTATAGGAATTAGCTATTACATTCAGACATTAACGATCACGTCTGAGGTAATTTGGATATCTATTCCGATAGCAATTTTTATTGGATGTATCTTGTTAGCCAATAATATTCGCGATTTAGATGGTGACAAGCTAAATGGTCGTAAAACAATTGCCATCTTATTAGGTCGAAAAAACGCCATTGTTTTTCTAGGGCTTCTATTTTTAATTGCTTATGGATTCACGCTTTATTTTATCGTTACTGACATATTGCCTATATGGTCTTTACTCACTTTCATAAGTGGTAAAGTGGCAATTGACGTTATAGCGAAATTTAAAGGGAAAACGAAGCCGATTGAAATGATGCCAGCGATGGTTTTGACTGGTAAAACAAATTCGATTTACGGATTTTTATTAGGACTATCGTTATTGATAAGTGAATTAATATAAGGAGTGTAGCTAATGGACTATAACAATACCTTAATGGAAGCACTTGGAATGAATATGGAAAAATTAGATAAAGATGAAATTATCATTACCATGCCAGTCGATCATCGTACGAAACAGCCAGTGGGATTTTTACATGGTGGGGCAAGTGTAGCCTTAGCAGAAACTGCTGCAAGTGTTGGAGCAATGATGAACGTTGACTTGGATAAGTTCAATGTTTTTGGAATTGAAATAAATGCGAACCACGTAAAAAGTAAACGTGACGGTATTGTAACAGGTGTGGCCACTCCTATCCATGTCGGAAAAACAACAATGGTATGGGAAATTAAAATTGTTGATGAAAACGATCAACTTATATGTATTTCACGATGTACCATCGGAGTTGTAGCAAAAAAGTAGAGAGGTGATCATCATGTTAAGTGATAAAAAACTCGAACACTTCAAACAGAAATTGCTAGAAATGAAAAGCGACACAGAAAGTCAAATAGAACGGGGAAAACAGGAAGGTCCAAACGAATCCGCAGGTGAACTTGCTGATTACGATAACCACCCTGCTGATATTGGTACGGAACAGTTTGAACAAGAGCGTGATGCTGGATTAAGGCAGGTGAAGCAAGAACGCCTGCAAGATATAAATTATGCACTAAACAGGCTTGAAAACGGAACGTATGGTGTAAGTGAAATTTCTGGTAAGCCTATCCCCGAAGAACGATTAGAAGCAGAGCCTACTGCTACGATTCTAGTTGAGGAAGCTGATTGATAATCAAATCATAAAAGTACTTTCCGTAAATTTTGGGCTCCTGTAGGGAACTCATCGACTTGATGAGTTCTTTTTTATCGGATTCTAACCGCTTTTGAGGCTCTCATTGACTTGATGAGTTCCCTTTTCATCAGACTTTCACTGTTCTGGGGCTTTCATATACTAGAAGAACAGATATCTTTTAGCGTTAAATTAAAAAATCACAATCATTTATCTAGAAAATTAATCACCCCACAAAAAAACATCCCCTAAATAGAGGATGTTCGGATGAATCAATTTAATTTATTTTAAGCCAAGTTTGCTCTTTTTTGCTCAATCCAACTTCGCATTTTTACAAATATCGGTACAAATAGTAGTCCAACGAAAAGACCTTTAATGATACTAAATGGTACTACTCCAGCATAAACAGCCACCCATTTTGCAGTTGATGACATATCTTCCCATCCCATAAACCATGCATAAGCTGGTAATATTACTAAATAGTTCAATACACTCATCCCGACTGTCATGATGATGGTACCTGTAATCAATCCAGATACAACACTCTTTACACCTTTATATTTATGGTAAAGAATTGAAACTGGTACGATGAACATTACACCAGCTAAGAAGTTTGCAGTAACTCCAATCGGATCGCCTGCACCAGAAACAATTAAATAAAGCATGTTCTTTATTGCTTCTACAGCCACTCCTGCAAGTGGTGAAAAGATTAATGCGGCGATTAATGCTGGCACCTCACTAAAATCAATTTTTAGATACGGTGGTAAAAACGGTAGTGGGAAATTCAAGAAAAATAGTAATAATGAAATAGTCCCAAGTAATGCTAATACAATAAGTTTTGTTAAACGTGATGATTGTTGCATCATCCATCCTCCTTCATCTGTCAATCGATTCACATCTCGTGATGAAGGATGAGCCTATTTCCCAACAAAAAACCCTAAAGCCAACCTAATCGGGGCTTTAGGGTATATATCACCATAGGAAAATAAAGGCGCTTGTGCACCTAAATTTGGCTCGACATCTTCTCCCATCCAGACTGTAACTGTCGGTCCTGGATTTTCACCAGATCAGCCGCTTAGCATAAAGCTTTGCGGGTCACGGACTTAGAACAATAATGCTCCTTACCGTCGGTCGGGAATTGCACCCTGCCCCGAAGATGGAATCGATATTCTGTTATCATATATGATTATACATGTTATTTTATCATTTGAAAAGATGTTTGCTTTAGAAAATTTGGCTTATCGTCAAGACTTTATGGCGAAAGCCCTAGTTGCCCTTATACTGATATCCATAAAAACTTATACTTCCTATCAGTGTAAAAAGAGTGCAGAAGACAACGTCTCCTGCACCAAAAATTTGTTAATTAATCTTCATCAAGATTGATGAATAGTTTTCCTTCAGCTAGTTCTCGAGTTTCATTATTAAAGCTATCTACTGCCTTCACTTCGATAACCGCTCCATCAGCCTTCACACCTCTTGGTACTGTCCAATAGCCAACATAATGGCCATCAGACATTTCCATCATTGGCAATTCAGTTGCATTCGAAACTTGAATACCCATATTGGTAAGTGGCATATGGATCATAAACGTTGCTCGTAAGCCTGGTTCACTTTCGAATTCGATTTTTACGCTCTGCCCCGTTTGTAGATTTTTGTTTTTTGCTGGTAATACATTTTCGATAACAGGGGCAGTGTATTTCACATCAATCGTAATTCTTTTTGATTTTTTATTTCCTGCTAAATCTTTCGCAACAACCTTGATCTTATTTTCACCGTTGTTGAGAAGTATTCGCTTCGAATAGGTGCCATCCTCGTTAACAGTTGCTTTTCGACCATTTACTTTTACAAAATCAAGGTTGGCATCAGAGACAGTTCCTTCTACTGTGACTGTTTCACGATTTGTTTTATCACCATCTTGAGGACTGTCAATTGTTAATTCAGGTGCTTGCGTGTCAAGCGTAACTGTAACTGGATCAGACTCACCAGTTTCTGCTCCATCAAGCAAGGATACTGCTGTAAACTCATTTACGCCTTCTGTTAACTCGATTGGAATTGAAAAAGTACCTTCTTCTCCAACCTCTGCAGTGCCAGCCGCTTCTCCGTTATTTAGTAATTGAACTGTAGTTGTAGGTGAAGCATTACCTTCCACTGTTAGATTAGGGTCATTTGTTATTTTGTCTTCAGCAGGTGAAGTAATAGCTGGATCCTCCACTTCATAACTTACACGAGCTCGAATCATATAATTACCTTCAGCTACAGGCGATTTCGACCATGCCCCTGCAACATATTGGTAACTACGCTCAGCATTTTCACTGCTTTCATCTGTTGCTAAACCTGGTGTATTCGGATTAGGATTTGTTTGAATATACACCATATAAAAGTCACCGTTTACAGTAATGGAATGTTCACTTAGATCAACTACGGTCCATTCATTCAAATCTCGAATCGCTTCTGCTTCGATCGGACCAGCTAGTTTTTTACCAGGCATTCCATCTGGACCTGATGCATCCCAAACCTCTACAGCAAACTCAGTACCACCTGGAGATGGCCAATCTGTTCCGTGGAACTGGAACACACCGTCTGTTACGATAGCAGTATCTTTCCCTTCCGGTAGGGACATTTTTACTGCCCAGCCGTTACCTGCATCATAGAATGCACGTGCGTTTTCAGCTGTTCCGTCATCATAACCAATTTCACCGCCTGGATACGTGTAAAGTGGTTCTAGAACAACATCAACTTCAACATTTCCTTCTTCGAGGTTAACTTCCACTTCTTTTCCAATATAATCACTTGCTAACACTTTTAACGTGTACGTACCTTTATACGCGGTTAACGTGTAATTACCTTCAGCATCCGTTTGTACCGGGGTAACATTCGCATCTTCTACTAGAAGAACGGTCGCACCCTCAATTGGTTCATCCGTTGCCTCATCTGTAATTGTTCCACTAACCGTGTATTGGTCAATTTCCTCTAAAGTGAAGTCTGCCTGAGCAACTCCATCTCTTTCAATTGTTACCGTTTGTTGTTCTGATTCAAATCCATAAGCTTCCGCTTGTACTGTGAACTCGCCAGCAGCATGCATCAGCGAATATGTTCCATCTTCTGGATTTGTATTTACGGAACGACCACTTTCCAACACACTTACTTGCGCACCTAACGGTAAGAGTGTAGGATTAATAGTGTCCTCTTCGACGGGAGGATTCTCTTTTTTAGGTAGTTTCGGGCTAATTTTGTCCGGATCTACCTTTTCTTTTAATCCAGCTTTTTCATTGCTTTTAATAACTCCAAGGCTATTGTTGCCGTGTTTGCCTTTATTATTATGGGCTTTCTTCTTTCCGTTATTTTCTTTCTCTTTCTCTTTCTTATCTTTGTTTCCTTTTAGTGATGCTTTACTACTTGTTGATGTGTCTGAAAGAACTACATCATCAATGTAAATTCCTTCCCTCGTAACACTTGAATCTGAAGTAAGATTGAAGCCAATGTAGATTCGTTGACCACTATATTCAGATAAATCTACTTCAGCATCTTGCCATTCAGTAGTGGTACCACTCATCTCCACTAATTGTGTCCATTCTTCTTGGTCTGTAGAAATAAACACGTGACCGAAATCATATGCTCTTCCAGAGTCATATATTTCTAGATCATGCCACATATTAAACTGCAAATAAGCATTACCTTCTGGTAAATCAATTGGTGGCATCACAAGTGTTGCGTTTGTACTATTTTCATAGTCACCATCAAGGTTTGTTGCATATACTTTCTCACCTGATGCTGCATTGCCCGGTCCAGATGTTGGTGCGCCCCACTCCCAGCTATTATTTTCACCGAAAGAAGTCCAACCAACTGGAGTTGATTCAAAGTCCTCTGCATACCCTGTAGAAATTCCAGGCATTACAGTAACAACATACTCCTCACTTGATACTTCATTGTTACCAAAGTCATTCATTATCCATTTGTATGTTAGTGAATCTCCGGAAATTTGATCGCCAGGGATTGTTGCAACATACTCACCAGATTTATAATCACCTGATGCGCGGACAGCTTCCACGGCTTGCCATTCCCCGTTCGTATCCTGGTACATTAACTCTACAGTTGAAACGCTAATGTTATCATTAACTTGAATGGTTAAATCTAAATCCATTCCAGCATAGGTTTCTGTTGGTGCGGAATGCTCAAATGTAGGTGCTTCACTATCTTCTCCTTGCTTCGTAACTTGTCCTTTAAGGGTTCCAAGTCCATTTACAATGGAGTTGACTGCTGCATATGCATTGACAAGCCCATAACCATACCCATTATTAGGGGAATCTGGATATTCTTCATCAGTCAATGGTGTTGCAGTGTTAAGTAATATCTCCTCCATTTGATCAACGGTTAAACTAGAATCTACTTGTCGTAATATCGCCGCTGCACCTGCAACAGCTGGACCTGCCATAGATGTTCCATTCCAGCCACCTTCATATCCGCCTCCTGGTACAGATGAACGAATATTTACTCCAGGCGCTGATATATCTGGCTTAATTTCATCATACGGAGATGGACCTTCTAATGAAAAGCTTGCCAAATTATCATTTATATCCGTTGCTCCAGTTGCAAATGATTCAGGATAATTTGCTGGTGTCGCAATAGATCCTGGTCCACCTGGATTAAATAGGGTTGTATTTCCAGCTGAAAACTCAGGAAAAATATTAGCTGCTCGCCAATTAATGACGACATCTCGATACCATTCGTCAAGTCCTGATCCACCGCCCCAAGAATTGTTTACGACATCAGGAGCCAAATCTACACGAGCATTGCCCTCCGAATCCGTTGGTGCCATTATCCATTCAGCTGCTTCCAGAAGGTCAACATCAGTACCTCCATTCGCTGTAAATGCTTTTACAGCAATAAACCTAGCACCAGGAGCTACCCCAATTTGATTCGACCCATCTGGTTCACCACCTACCATTGTTCCAATAGTATGTGTACCATGACCGAGATCATCGTATGGTTCTGGTTCACCTGCCGTAGCATCAAACCAATTGTAGTCATGATCAACGGTGTCAGTAGCTGCATCGTATCCACGGTAATTATCCTTTAATGCAGGATGATCCCATTGAACACCTGTATCAATACTAGCTACAACCGTTCCAGTACCATCAAATCCCATCTCCCATACTTGCGGAGCATTTACACGATTAACGTTCCATTCAACATTAGCAACTTCTGACTTAGGTGTTTTAGCATTCTTGGTTTTAGTCGTAAATAGTTGTCTTGTTTCATTCGGTAGAATTTTTTCTACCTCGTCAAAAGATGCGATTTTTTGTGCAATTTCCTTTGTCGCAGTAACTGCCATTCCATTTACGATAAAATACGAATGGAATTTTTCCACATTCCCTTTCTCTACCTGTTGCTCCAAATAGCTTTTAACATTTTGTTGTGAAACAAAGGATGTTGTTTTTAGTTCAGAAATAACAGCAGATCGTTGAACAAGTTCAGCTTTTTTAGCTGATAATTTTTTTGATTCTGCTTTGTTTCGTGCCTCTTTTGCTACTTTCTTTGATTCTGCTTTTTCCTTGAACTTTACTAAAAATGTTACTTTTTCACTCTCATTAAATTCTTCTACTAAACGGTTACTCACTTTTGCCTTTGCAACAGCCTTTGAGTCATGTAGCGATCGATATAGTTTATCATTTGTCTCAGCAATCGTAATTCCAGGTGCAATCAGCGAGATCAACATGAGTATCGATGCTACAATACTGAACACTCTAATCCTACGTTGTTTCTTGTTTCTCAATTTGTTTCCTCCTCTCGAATTTTGAAACCACGTACGTTAACCCTTATACGAAGCATATAAGGGTATAAAAAAAACACCCCTCGCCTCCTTTACTAAAAAATGTTTAGTGTAGGTCCCAGCTGTCAGTGGTGCCGTTTGTCGAATCTAAGTTGTTAGAGAAACTATATAGGAATAAATTTGAAATAGTTGTCATAATTTGTCGAATAAAATCGTAGTTTTATAAATTGATAGAATTGTACCATAGCGTATTTGGGAACATACAGACGTTTCTACCTAGAAACCGATTCGATTCACCAAATAAGGTTATTCTACAAGGTTTTCTTATATATGACATTCGATCTATATTTGACAATTTTTTTATGAAGTAAGAAAAATAAGTCCTAACACCCATGTTACAAAATAATTAAAGTTAAATTTCAGTTTTGTTAAATATTTCTAGTTCCATTTACATTGATTTCCAGTAATCTATTCTCCATCAGACCAACAAAAGACACAGAGATCCAATTCATTACAGTCTTATGACCTAGCATACAAATACCAGGCACCTTAGTTACAATAAGTAACCGAGTACCTGGTATGGGTTGTTAGTTGATTAATCTTCTAAAGGATTTAAACTTTCTTCTCCAGTTAGGTTAGCGATCATCGTAACGAGCAATTCGATTTCTTCGTCTATGTCCTGGAAGCTTGCCGTTTCAACAGGAGAATGCATATACCGTAGTGGTAACGAAACGAGTGAAACTGGCACACCGCGACCAGTCAAACGCATTTTATCGGCGTCAGTACCAGTCATTCTTGGTGTTAATTCATATTGTACATCCATCTTTAAGCTTTTTGCGGTCTTTTCTAGTAATTTGTTAATTTTAATGTTGATGGGAGCACCTTTCGCTAGTACTGGTCCACCTTCTAATCGTACGTCACCATGCTTATTCTTATCTACTGCAGGATAATCTGTTGCAAATGTAACATCACAAGCGATAGCCATTGTTGGTTCAATACCGGCTGCAGCAAAATATGCGCCGCCCATGTTAGTTTCCTCATTTACTGTACTTGCAGCGTACACGCCAACGTTACAGCCTTTACTTGCTAATCGTCTCAATACCTCTGCTACAATAAATGAACCTGTGCGGTTATCGAGACCACGACCTGCCACATAACGATCCATCAAAATTTCTGGTTCTGTTTTATAAACAGCTAGATCACCAATTTGAACGTATTTTTCCATTTCTTCCTTAGACTTACATCCACAGTCAATGAACAAATCCGCTAAATCGAAATCATTTTTCAGGCCACCATGATGCTGTGCATTTACCCCAATGACACCAGTCACTGTTTTTTCATAACCAAGGACGGTGACCTTCATCCCTACTGCTGCTTTCGGATTAATTCCTCCCATTTTATCAAAATGTAAATATCCGCTTTCATCGATACGATTTACAACGAGCGCTATTTCATCACAATGGCCCGCTAAAAGAATCTTAAATGGAGCATCTGGGTTTAGAACACCAATTGCATTACCTGCGTTATCTGTTCGAACTTCATCTGCAAAGTCTTTCACATAGGTAATCCATTTTTTCTGAATCTCCATTTCATTACTAGATGGAGATGGCGTTTTTAATAGTTCGAGTAAAAATTTTCGATTTGATTGTTCCATGAATATTCCTCCTACATTATGTATTAAAGTGATTCCATAATCATCATAGCAAATTTTAAAGCTAAGAGCACTTTTGTTTACGAAGTCAGTCAAGTTGGGTAGACTCTTACAAAGAACCTGTTTTAAAGGAGTAGTGAGCATGACGTTAAATGAATGGTTTGAAAAAGGTATGTCAGCTGATGAATATATCGAATCGATGGAAAAGCATAAAGATAGTTTGTTACATATTTATGATCACTTCGCTGTGCCAAATGATGAAGCATTTTTGCAAAAAACTCGTGATAAAAAGCTTCGTGTTATCGTTTTAACAGAGGATTGGTGTGGTGACGCGATGCTTAATATTCCAATCCTGCTACGGATAGCTGAGCAAACAAATATGGACGTATCGGTATTACTTCGTGATCAAAACTTAGAGTTAATGGATCACTATTTGACAAACGGAAAATCCCGTTCCATTCCTATTTTTGTTTTTATTGACGAAGATGGTAAAGAAGTCACAAAATGGGGACCACGCGCCGAAAAGATTCAACAATATGTAACAGATGCACGATCGGAACTTCCTGATAAAGATCAAGATGGCTATCAAGAAAAGCTTCAGGAAATGCTATTATTTATAACAAAATCATTCCGAGATAATACAGACTTTTGGAATGATGTATATTCCAGTATACGAAAAACATTGAATTGATATTTAGGACATCTACAATTAGCTTGTAGATGTCCTTTTGTTTGAACTGTTTCCTTAAAAAGCGTTGTTATTACGTAAAATCCATAAACTGCGAACTAAGTAGGTGCTATGTTGATTTCCGCTGCGGACAGTCGCTTTCCGCGGGCGGCTGGTGAGCCTCCTCGTGCTTGTCTAGTTGCGGCTCCTAGCGACTATCAAATAGTTAGTCAGGATGAACGTAGGAAAAAATCACCCTACTTTTCACCTGCCTATCTATTTGTACGTCGCTAAACAGTCGCCTCCACTTTTCGTAATCGCACTCCGGGGTCTCACCTAGGCCTATTAATCCCGCAGGACAAGGAATGCTTCCCTGAAACAACATCGCACGCAGAAAAAGTGACCTTCTTTTTCAAGGAGTCGACTGCCCTCCGCTCCAATCAACATCCACGTTAGCGGAGGAAAAACACGAAGACTCCTGTGGGAGCAGAAGCCTAGATGAGACCCCGCAGAGCGTATGCTCGAGGAGGCTCATCAGCTGCCCACGGAAAGCGTAGTGTTTTTCCGTAGCGGTCGACGCAAGCAAGAATTTTCTCTAGTTCGTAGTTTCCCTCAACTGTAAAACTAATTCAAAGGGGCGGTTTGATATCGGACTGAGGATGCCTTATTTACCTTTTTTACCTTTATTTTGAGGATTAACGGACACACGATGCCTTATTCAGCTAAAAAACATGATTTTCAACTGTTTTTACCCAAATAAGGAATCCTGAGTCCGATAACAACCGCATTTACCCTTATTTTACCCAAATAAGGGATCGTGTGTCCGCTAGCTGACATCCTGCATGCAATCTTTCCAGTGCGGTCGAAAATGTTACTTCACTAGCTTTGCCGGCAGCGGAAATCAGCGTTGTTGTTACCATAAACATGAATTTTCACTAGTTCGCAGTTTACTTCAATATGAACAGAGAACCACAAAATTACTAAAATACAGTTTGTTTATTTGTATTATAGTTGTCCATACTGAATAGAAATAGTAAATTACTTGTTAACTGAAAAATAAACAATAAAGGTGAGCACCATGCGTATAGAACTCATTAAAAATATGTATTTTAGAATGCCGATCATACTTCGACTGTTGATTGCAGTGTTCATCATCATGATAGCTTTTGGCACAGTTATTCATTTCGTGGAACCAACAGAATTCACCACAATTTTTGATGGTGTTTGGTGGGCGTTTGTAACAGGAGCAACCGTTGGCTATGGTGATTTTGTACCGCAAACTACCATTGGAAAAATTATTGGTATTTTACTCATTCTTTCTGGCGGAGGACTGCTTACGTTTTACATTACTACCGTTTCAACTGCGACATTTAAGCATGAAAACAATTTATCAAAGGGAAGAGTAAACTACAAAGGGAATAATCAAATTATTATTATTGGGTGGAATGAACGCACAAGGCAATTAATTGACATGATCCATGCAATGAATCGGCATACTGAAATTGTATTAATCGATAACAGCCTTCAGCATTTCCCGTATCAGGAGATACCGGTTCATTTCATTCATGGTGATGCTAGTGAAGATGGGACATTGTTAAAAGCAAATGTGGAAGTTGCAAAATCAATTTTAATCACGGCAGATACCTCACGGAAGGAAAAAGTAGCTGACCATCATACAATATTAACAACGGTAGCTATTCGCGGTAATAACCAATCGGTTCCTATTACAGCAGAAATACTATCTGACAAACAATTAGATAATGCGTTACGCGCTGGTGCTACTACAATTGTTCGACCAAATGATTTATTAAGTAGTTTGCTTTATCACGAACTATTCTTTGCTAAAAAGGGAAACCCATCTGAGCTGATTGCAAATCTCTTGGAAAACCAAGAGTTTGTTAAAAAACAGCTCCCGACCCGACTAGAAAACAAATCATTTAAGGAAGCGTTAGCCGCGTTTTCAGATGAACAGCAGCTATTACTGGGTGTAATCCGGAAGGGTGAATGGAAACTAAATCCCGCTCCTGATTTTTTATTAAAATCAGGAGATGTGGCATTATCATTGTCCGCTTGGGATAAGTAGTTTTTCCACTTTTTGAACCATTTCTTTGCCAACCTCAATGTACTCTGGTGGCATGTCTCCATCAGGGTCTGTTGGCGCCTGAAACTGATCAACTGCTCCGCGAATTGCTCCACCTTTAGCTGTTTCGTCAATTCCTTCCCTGTACTCATGAGCAAGCAAGAAAGGTCGCTCTACTCGCACGGTAACGCCAGGGTAATCAAGCGATCCTGCCACAGCATAGAACGGGATTCGTAAATAATAGTACGTATCTTTGTTATCCATTAAATAATCAAAATAACCACTATCGTAATCCCAGCTTGATCCAATAACAAACCCTTCTGGCTTTAATAACTCTTCTAAAACGTATAATGAAAACACTGAATTTTCAACACTAGACTCTATTGGAACCATTTTCATCATCCTCTCATAAGTTTTGCTTGAATTAATAAGATGTGTTAAAATATTATATTGTGTAAAAAGAATCGAATAAAGGTATAGGAGTTGTTCAGCATGACAGACAAGTTTGAAACTGGTCAAGTTATTGAAGGAAAGGTTACAGGAATCCAACCGTATGGTGCATTTGTCGCTTTAGACGAAGAAACACAAGGTTTGGTTCATATATCTGAAGTAACACACGGTTATGTGAAAGATATTAATGATCACTTATCAGTTGGTGATGATGTTAATGTAAAAGTTTTAAATGTAGATTCTGATAAAAATAAAGTATCATTATCTATCCGCGCTACTGAAGAAGCACCTAAGAAACAAGCAAAAGCACCTAGTAAACAGGCTACGAAACAGCAAGATACTTCAGCAGGTTTCAACACATTAAAAGATAAATTAGAAGAATGGATTGAACAATCAGAAGAACGTGAAGAAACGTACAAGAACTAATCCAACTTCTTTAAAAAGGGCTACTCACCATTTCTAAGGGGAGGGCCTTTTTTTAACCTTTATTCTTCATTGCTATTTTTTCCCCATTACTGATTAATATGCATGCTCATTCTTGATTTCAATTCATGATTTCAGGTAAAGTGTAAAGGAACCAAAGTCAAGGAGGTAAAACATGACACACATTACTTTTTCATATAAAAAAGCTATTCCATTTTTGGATGAAAATGAACTAACGAACATGAAAGATTATGTATCATTGGCGCACAAAAAATTACATAATAAAACTGGTGCTGGAAATAATTTTCTAGGCTGGCTTGACTTACCGAATAACTACGACCAAAAAGAATTTCAACAAATTAAAGAGAGTGCTGAAAAAATCCAGCAGGACTCGGACATTTTACTTGTCATTGGAATTGGGGGATCTTATCTTGGTGCACGTGCCGCAATCGAAATGTTGAATCACTCATTCACCCATTTATTGGAGAAGAATAATGCACCCCAAATTATATTTGTTGGACATCAAATGAGTTCGACGTATATTCACGATCTCTTAGAAGTGATTCAGGATAAAGATGTATCCATTAACGTTATTTCTAAAAGTGGAACTACTACCGAACCGGCTATAGCTTTTCGAATTTTCCGGAGTTTCTTAGAGGAAAAATACGGTGTGGAGGAAGCCAGAAAGAGAATCTATGCCACTACGGATAAAGAAAAAGGAGCACTAAAAAAACTTGCAGAAGTGGAAGGTTACGATACATTTGTCATTCCAGATGATGTTGGTGGTCGATACTCTGTCCTTACAGCGGTAGGACTCTTGCCAATAGCTGTGAGTGGAATCTCAATAGATGAGATGATGAATGGTGCCGAACAAGCTAGAAAGGACTTAGCGGTAGAGGCACTAGATAGTAATCCTGCCTATCAATATGCTGCAGTTCGCAACTGTCTATATAACAAAGGAAAAACAATTGAAATGCTTATAAACTATGAGCCTCAACTTCAATATGTATCTGAATGGTGGAAACAATTGTTTGGTGAGAGTGAAGGTAAAGATCAGAAAGGTATTTTTCCTGCATCAGCCAATTTCACAACTGATCTTCACTCATTGGGTCAATATGTACAAGATGGTAGACGTGATTTATTTGAAACGGTCTTACACGTAGGTTCGTCTAACAAAGAAGTTCTCGTAAAAGAGGATAAACAAGATTTGGATGGACTCAATTATTTAACTGGAAAATCACTTCATGAAATTAACGATAAGGCGTTTCAAGGAACGATGCTAGCACATAATGATGGAAATGTCCCAAACCTTGTTATTGAACTACCTAGATTAGATGCTTATACGTTTGGTTACATGGTATATTTCTTCGAAAAAGCATGTGCCATAAGTGGCTACTTGCTAGGTGTAAATCCGTTTGATCAACCTGGTGTTGAGGCTTATAAACGAAATATGTTCGCATTACTCGGAAAACCTGGCTATGAAGATGCAAAAAAAGAATTAGAAAAACGTCTCTAAAAAAATGTCAAAATGTGTTTATAAAGTGAATAAACGGGTAATACTAAAATTGTAAGACTTTCTCGTATTCCCCCTGTGAGCAAGGCGTTTAACGCTTTGCTTTTTTTTGTACTGATACTAGAACGTACAATTATTCAAGGAGACTTTAGCCCATCTATTATCTTACCCTAATCCTCTTTGTAGTCATGAAGAGGGGTTTTACTGCCCGTTAAGGCAGGATAAAAATCTCTTAAACCCAATTCTTGCGCTTCATTCAATTACTTCGATATACTTATTGTAGGGAGGTTTTTTTATGCCAAATTTTACTGAAGTACATAATCGTAGAGAGACTCGTTCTGTAAAATGGGATATGCTGCAAGACTTTTTTAATTCGGAAGATGTCCTTCCAATGTGGGTTGCTGATATGGATTTCCAAACTCCCAGGCCCGTTATAGAAGCATTAACTAATCGAGCTAAACATGGGATTTTTGGCTACACAATCCTAGATAACCCAGTTAAAAATACGATTGCAAGTTGGTTAGAAAGACGACACCATTGGTCAATTAAGATTGATTGGTTATCATTTAGTCCTGGTGTTGTAGCCAGTCTTCATATGGCGATACAAGCCTTTACCGAACCTGGTCATAAAATACTTATTCAAACGCCTGTTTATACCCCTTTTTATACTGTTATTAAAAAACATGGCCGAGAAGTAGTGAAGAACGCATTGGAACGAAAGGACAATTTCTATCAAATTGATTTCGATGATTTTGAAGAAAAAATAAAGAGCGGTGTAAAAGCATTCGTTTTATGTTCACCACATAACCCGGTTGGAAGAGTATGGACAAAAGAGGAGCTTCGCAGGATGGCCGATCTTTGTGTTAAGCACGGTGTATTAATGATTAGTGATGAAATTCACTGCGACTTAACTTTTCCAGAACATCCCCATACTCCTTTAGCATCACTATCTGATGAGATTAGTCAAAACACAATTACATTTATGTCGCCTTCAAAAACATTCAATCTGGCTGGATTACAGGCTTCTTACGTCGTAACAAAAGATAAAGAAAAAAGAACCCAGCTAGACACTCAGTTTGCAAATCATGGCCATCACATGTTAAATACAATGGGAAATGTTGCGATGGAAGCTGCCTATTTATCTGGTGACGAATGGCTAGACGAATTGCGTAATGTATTAGTAGATCATTATAAGTATGTAAAAAACGCGTTTCATGAACAAACTGACTCTATTCGAGTGATTGATTCTGAAGGAACTTACTTATTATGGATTGACTGTAGTAAGCTAGGATTAGATGATAAATCCTTGAAGACGTTTATGATAGAGCAAGCACGGGTTGGTCTAAATGCAGGAATAGAGTATGGCGAAGAAGGCAAACAGTTTATGCGAATGAATATTGCGTGTCCACGTTCTACACTTGAAGAAGGTGTCAATCGTATTATTCATGCCGTCAACGACAAATAATTCACTTTCTTTATTGTCACATTTCTAATAGACTTTTGTTAGTGTACAAAAGAAGTAAACACGACGTTTAGCTGACGTGGTGTGTTTCAGTAGCGGTAACTCAGCCTTAATTAATTTAGTTCGCAGTTTACCATTTATGAAATTAAGACGTAACAAAATCTGCGAAGATAATCTTGTTTAAAAACAACTACGTATACCAAAAAACGGTATACGTAGTATTATTTTTCTGCTTTTTTCTGGTCTTCCACACCTTCTGTAGGATCTGATGGCGACTCTTGGCCTTTATCTGATTTAAGTTTTATTTCTCCACACATCACACGTTCACCTGAATCTCCACTTGGTTGGCTGTGTCCATCATCAGGGCCACTGTGAATAACAAGTGATTTCCCGCCATTTTTAAATAGAGATGTTTTTCCCTCAAGCATAGTAGCTCCAGCTAACATTAACTCGACATCCACAAAGCCACTAGGATCAGCTTCTATATTCGGCAAATCACCGACATGCGGACCTTTTGCATTCAGTAAGCCATGTTCTTTACCTTCAGGATTAAAATGATTCCCAGCACTTTTAAAATCTGGTCCCTCACATTTCGGAAATTCATGAACATGAATTGCGTGTAATCCTGGTTCCAACCCTTCCACTTTCACTTTAATACCGACGCCCTCCGGTTGTTCCTTTAGTTTAGCAGTACCAACCTTATCGCCCGCTGGATTATACATATCAACCTTCATAGTAGTTCGTTCCTCATTTTGGCACCCAATTAAAGCAACCAGTAGGAATAACATCATACCTTTTCGTAGCATTCTGATCCTCCATTGCTGTTTTTTTATTAGTATCAACCAATTTGCAACAAAATAATCAGGTGCCAAAGAGTTCATTATGTAAGAAAAGCGCAAGCGCCCGTTTAGAAGCGGACGCATAAGCAAGGGACCGTAGA
>NZ_JBUZWC010000024.1:0-38494 GCF_055329585.1 Virgibacillus sp. GM2-2
CCGCAGTGAGCGTTCTTTGCTCGCGAGGAGGCTCAGCGCAAGCCCGCGGAAAGCGTAGTGTATTTCTGGAGCGATTATTATGCACCAAGGTTTTTCTAAGTAGAGTGTTTAAGTTAATTCAAAAAAATAAGGTTGACTATCTCGCTTTAATACTTTATCATGATGAAGTATTAAAGAAATATGCAGTAAAGGGAGGAAATACACAATGGAATGGGTAGTCGTCATCTCTGTATTAGTTATGACTATTTTAAGTTTATTACGCGTTAATGTTATTATCGCGATCATTATAGCATCACTAACTGCTGGATTAATGGCAGGATTATCCCTCGTTGATTCCGTTAACATGCTTGTGAATGGTATGGGTGGGCAAGCAGAAACTGCGCTAAGCTATATACTTTTAGGAGCTTTTGCAGTAACAATAAGTTATACAGGTATTACAGGTATATTGGTTAATTATCTTATTAAAAAACTAACAGGTAAAAAAACAATGATGCTACTAGCAATTGCGGGTGTAGCGTGTCTTTCGCAAAACGTAATTCCCGTGCATATTGCATTTATTCCTATTTTAATTCCACCATTACTAAAGTTATTTGACAAAATGAATTTAGACAGACGTGGAGTAGCATCAGCACTAACTTTTGGACTAATAACACCATATATTATGATTCCGGCAGGATTTGGACTTATTTTTCAGGAGACAATTGAAAAAAGTATGGAAAACAATGGGGTGAACATAACAATAGGACAGATTACCCTTTCGATGTTAATCCCAGGAATAGGCATGATTGTTGGTTTACTTTTTGCGGTTTTCGTCACTTATCGAAACAAACGTACTAAATCTATACTAGTAGAAACAGATGAAACGGAAGACGTTTCGATTAATACGACGGAAGTGAAATTTAATAAAAAACATCTACTTACATTAATTGCGATAGTTGTAGCATTAGGGTTGCAGTTAATAACAGGGAACTTAATTGTTGGCGCGCTTACAGGTCTTATTCTAATGTTTATATTCTTTGTCGTACCGTTCAACAATGGAGATCGGGTTATTGCTGAAGGTATTACAATGATGGGAACCATCGCATTTGTAATGCTTGTTGCATCCGGATATGGCAACATTTTAAAAAAGACAGGAGCAGTTGACGCTCTTGTTGAAGTATCATCTGGAATTTTCAGTGAAAATAATCAAGCTTTATTGGCGTTTATATTATTGATAGTTGGATTATTAGTCACAATGGGAATAGGTTCTTCGTTTGGAACAATCCCAATTTTGGCAGCACTGTATGTACCAATTTGTGTCGCAGCTGGATTTTCACCACTGGCAATTGCAACATTAATCGGAACCGCTGGAGCACTTGGTGATGCTGGTTCGCCTGCGTCAGACAGTACATTAGGACCAACATCAGGACTGAATGCTGATGGACGTCACAACCATATTTGGGATACGTGTGTTCCAACATTTATGCACTATAATATACCGTTATTTATTTTTGGTTGGATCGGAGCAATGATCTTTTAACGAATGCATAATTTAATGTTCCAAAGGAAAAGGTAAGAAAAAAATAGGTGGGTAATGGATGAAAAAATTATTCTTATTTTTAACCTTAACATTTCTTATCTTTTTACAAATAAACCCTACAGTTACTTCAGCAAGTGGCTATGGGTGGGGATATAAAAAAAGCACTGATCATCAAGTTCCAGACATCGGAAAATACAAAGAAATGCTTGATAAATATGGTGCCTATTATATTGATGATTCAGGAGAAAAAACGGTTTATTTAACATTTGATAATGGGTACGAACAAGGTTATACAGCAAAAATATTAGACACATTGAAAAAGGAAAATGTACCTGCAACATTCTTTGTAACCGGACATTATGTGGATAGTAAGCCAGATCTTGTCAAGCGAATGGTTAAGGAAGGACATATAGTAGGTAACCATTCCTACCATCACCCCGATTTTACGGTTGTGTCAAAAAAATCGATGAAAAAGGAATTAGAATCATTGGAAGCGGCTGTAGCTGAAATCACTACCCAAGAAGAAATGAAATATCTCCGCCCACCTCGAGGTATGTTTAACGAGCAAACACTTAAGTGGGCAAATGAGTTAGGCTACATTCACATTTTTTGGTCGCTAGCTTTTTCCGACTGGAAAACAGACAGTCAAAAAGGAGCAAATTATGCTTACGACCAAGTGATGAAGCAGATCCACCCAGGTGCAATTATTTTATTGCACACCGTATCATCAGATAATGCAGAGGCTTTACCACGAATTATTAACGAATTAAAAGAAAAAGGATACACCTTTAAAAGTCTAGATGACCTTGTTATACAAGATATGGTACCAAAATATATGTACTAACAAAAAGAACATCAGCCTGTTGGCTGGTGTTTTTAGTATTTAAAAGGGATAAAAGGAGTACTCGGAATTTCCTATTTCCTTATTTCGTGACATGTGTATTAATTTAAAATTTTCATAACCTTTGCTATACTATAGATAAATTCTTGCATTGGAGATGAAAAAATGAACAGAGAAGATCTATTAGCACCGAAAGATTACAACATCGTTATGGAAATGGAACGCTTTGCAACGGATCCAACAAGAAAAGCATTAATATGGCAAGATGAAGCAGGTAACAATAAGGAAATTACGTATACGGAATTAATGAAAAACGTTAACAAAATTGGAAACGCTTTTTTAGAAAATGGTTTAAAAAAAGGCGATAAAGTGCTCGTTATGATTCCTAGACTTATCGAAGCATATGAAGTATATTTAGCAGCATTAAAAACGGGAATTATCATTATTCCTAGTTCCGAAATGTTAAAGACAAAGGATCTTCAATATCGTATTACACACGGTGAGGTTAGTGGAGTTGTTAGTTATTTTCCATTTGTCGAGCAATACAAGCAAATTAGCGAATATGAAAATCTGAAGCGGTTTGTTGTAGGGGAGCCAGCAGATGATTGGCTACAATTAGATGCATTTATGGAGGAAACTTCTGATCAATTAGAGATGGCAAAAACGACTAGTGATGACATTGCATTTTTACCGTACACATCTGGTACAACTGGAAACCCTAAAGGTGTAGTACATACGCACGGTTGGGGGTTTGCACATTTAAAAACTGCGTCAGAAAATTGGTTGTGTATTAATGACGGTGATAAGGTTTGGGCTACTGCTGGACCGGGGTGGCAAAAGTGGATTTGGAGTCCATTCTTATCGGTATTAGGATCCGGAGCAACTGGTTTTGTCTATAACGGTAAATTTGATCCTAAGACATACTTACAATTATTAAGTGACAATGACATAAATGTATTATGCTGTACACCGACCGAATACCGTTTAATGGCCAAAGTTGATAATTTGGATGAGTATCAGTTACCTGCATTGCACAGTGCAGTTTCTGCAGGGGAACCACTAAACAGGGAAGTAATAGATACATTTGAAAAGTATTTCAATGTAACGGTCCGTGATGGTTATGGGCAAACGGAAAATACGCTTTTATTAGGTATTATGAAAGACATGGAAGTAAAACCAGGTTCAATGGGCAAACCAACCCCTGGTAATGAAGTAGATATAATTGACGAAAACGGTGAACCTGTTGGGATAAACGAAATTGGTGATATTGCGGTTAAATTAGACTGTCCTGCACTATTTAAAGAATACTATAAAGATAGCGAACGTACGAAAATCTCGCAGCGCGGAAACTACTATGTAACTGGAGACCAAGCATCAAAAGATGAAGATGGCTACTTCTGGTTTGAAGGTCGTAGTGATGACATCATTATTAGCTCTGGCTATACAATTGGGCCATTTGAAGTAGAAGATGCACTAGTGAAGCACCCGTACGTTCAAGAATGTGCAGTGGTCGCGAGTCCAGATGAAATTCGTGGTAATATCGTTAAAGCTTTTATTGTTTTGCAGGATACAGTGGATGAATCGAATCCTGATTTGATCAAAGAATTACAGGATCACGTAAAAGAATTAACCGCACCATACAAGTATCCACGTAAAATCGAATTTATAAAAGAACTACCAAAAACAACATCAGGAAAAATTCGCCGCATTGAATTGCGTCAGAAGGAACAAGCAGCACTGAACTAGAAAAAAGTAGTTCACTTTGTAAGGTGAAAATTTGTATTATGATAAATGTAGACCGCTGTTGATACTTTTCAACAGCGGTCTTTTAGCATCCTAATTGCTTAAGCACCGATGAATAGTTTTAGCACAGAAAAGCCGTTCATAACCCCGAGCTTTATCTTCAATTTCAATCTTCAAAAAACCTTCCATAACCATGGTTTACCTCCAAAATAAGATTTCCCAAATTATCATAAAAAAATTTGATCAAAACACTTGAAAGTCAAAATTGGTCAGAGTATAATGAAGTCAAAGGTCAAATATAGTCAAAGTCAAATTGATCTTTATTGATGTATATATTTAAGGAGGAATTGCAGATGCAATGTCAACAATGTGGAGTTCGTCCAGCAGATATAAATGTAATGATGCAATTAAATAATGAAAAAGTGAAAATGCATCTTTGTAACGAATGTTTTCATGAATTACAAGGAAAAATAATGAATTCAAATGGATTGTTTTCTGGTCCAAGCTTTAGTCAAAATCAAGATGCATTCCAGGATAAGTTTTTCCAAGGAAATGGATCATCCAATGTTGGTACAAAAACAAAACAATATCAAGGCAATGGGCTGTTAGACAATCTAGGTAAGAATGTGACGAATGTTGCTCGAGCTGGGTTAATTGACCCTGTAATTGGGCGCGACAAAGAAGTAAAACGAGTAGTAGAGACGTTAAATCGCCGCAATAAAAACAACCCAGTATTGATTGGTGAACCTGGTGTTGGTAAAACAGCAATTGCAGAAGGTTTAGCATTAAAAATTGTTGAAGGTAACGTGCCAACCAAACTGATGAATAAAGAAATTTATTTGTTAGACGTTGCATCACTTGTTGCAAATACAAGTATGCGTGGCCAGTTTGAGGAGCGTATGAAACAATTAGTGCAAGAGCTTCAAACTAGAAAGAATGTCATTTTATTTGTTGACGAGATTCATTTACTAGTAGGAGCAGGTACTGCAGAAAGCTCTCAAATGGATGCAGGAAATATTTTAAAACCAGCACTAGCTCGGGGAGAATTACAATTAATTGGTGCAACAACATTAAAAGAGTATCGAAATATTGAAAAGGATGCAGCGTTAGAACGTCGCTTTCAACCAATTATCGTGAAAGAACCTTCTATTGAAGAGGCAATTCAAATACTAAATGGAATTAAAGATCGATATGAAGCGTTCCATGAAGTGAAGTATTCTGATGATGCAGTGCGTTCATTCGTGACACTATCACAACGTTACATCCAAGATCGATTTTTACCAGATAAAGCAATTGATCTAATGGATGAAGTCGGTTCACGATTGAATTTAGCGAATACAGAAAAAGACTCTGACGCACTTCAAAAACGCTTGGATGAGGTTGTTCAAGAAAAAGAACTGGCTGCTGAACAAGAAGACTATGAAAAAGCAGCAAACCTACGTTACCAAGAGATTCAATTGCAAAAGCAATTAGAGAAAGCAAAAGATGAAGTACAAGTTACCGAGGTTGCAGTAGAGGATATTTTGTTAATTGTAGAAGAAAAAACAGGTATACCTGTAACAAAACTTCAAAAAGATGAGCAAGAAAAAATGAACAATATCGCTGCTAATTTGAAGGATAAAGTAATTGGACAAGACGTAGCAGTTGAGAAAATTGCGAAGGCGATTCGTCGAAGTAGGGCAGGGTTGAAATCGAAGTATCGTCCAATCGGTTCATTCTTATTTGTCGGACCAACTGGTGTCGGTAAAACAGAATTAACCAAGGCACTAGCTGAAGAATTGTTTGGTTCACGCGATTCCTTAATTCGTCTTGATATGAGCGAATATATGGAGAAACATGCAGTGTCTAAAATTATTGGGTCACCTCCAGGCTATGTTGGTCATGAAGAAGCGGGTCAATTAACCGAGAAAGTGCGCCGCAATCCGTATTCCATCATTTTGTTAGATGAGATTGAAAAAGCACACCCTGATGTACAAAACATGTTCTTGCAGATCATGGAAGACGGTCACTTAACGGATTCTCATGGTCGCACGGTAAGCTTTAAAGAAACTGTCATTATCATGACAAGTAACGCTGGTACAGGAGATAAGCAAATTAACGTTGGTTTTAATGCTGAACATGAGGCAGTATCAACACTTGAAAATCTAAGTGCTTACTTTAAGCCAGAATTCTTGAACCGATTTGATTCGATTATCTCGTTCAACGAGCTTTCCGAAGATAATTTGTTGAAGATCGTTGACTTAATGCTAGATGATCTTGAACAAACGTTAGAGGATAATCAATTAACAATTGAAATTACAGAAGACGCAAAACGGGAACTCGTGAGATTAGGTTATGACAAACGATTTGGTGCTCGTCCATTACGTCGAGTTATCCAGGACAAAATTGAGGACCAATTAACCGACCTAGTACTCGATGAGGAAAACGTAGATCACGTTTATGTAAGCTTAGTTGATGATCAAATTTCAGTTAAAAAAGCATAAGCTATATTTATAAGAGCTGCTAAACCAAATTATTGGTTAGCAGCTTTTTCTTAAGATAAAGTAAAAAAAATTATATATTGGTTTACATTTATTTACTACTGCTTTTTCTAACGGACAGAGGATGCCTTATTTTATTTTTTTAGCGTGATTTTGTGAATTAACGGACTCAGGATGTCTTATTCAGGTAAAAAGCATAACTTTCACCTGTTTTGACCCAAATAAGGTATCGTCAGTCCGATAATTGAACCATTTACCCATATTTTTAACAAATAAGAAATCGTTTGTCCGCTAGGTGCAATCCATCCTGCAAATTCAACAATTATTTCTCATCGGGCTGCCCGCAACGTTGCTGGAAATCTTCACTAGTTCGCAATTTACATTATCCATAATCGACGAAACCCATTTTTCTTATTTTATCCGTCTAAAACTTTTTCAACAAAAGCTTATAATTGAACCGCATCGGTAAAAACTAAACAAAACAAGTAAAAGGGTGTTGCTATGAGAGGGTCTAAATATAGTATCATTTTGATTTTAATCTTTATCATGTTACAACCTATAGAACCCCTTCATTCGGAAGAACAACCAACGATGGAGGTGCATTTTATTGACGTAGGGCAGGGTGATTCGATGCTAATTGAAACTCCCCATGATAAAACAATCCTAATTGATGGCGGAACTCCTGATTCAGGTGAAAGGATTGTTGAGTTTTTAGAAAACCAACACGTTAATAAAATTGACTTACTTATTGTCACGCATCCTGATGTTGATCATATTGGCGGTCTACCAAAGGTAATGAAATCATTTAAAATTAAACAAATACTGGATTCTGGTAAACTTTACACCACTAAAACATATCGAAAATACATTAACCAAATTGCTAAACGAAATATACCAGTTGAAATCGCTGAAAAGAACCAAACAATAAAAATAGATCGATCCATAAAAATCAAAGTATTAAATACGTATGAGCCTTTTCGAAATAATAACGAATCATCGTTAGCATTAAAATTAACATATAAAGAAATGGATTTTTTGCTAATGGGGGATATTGAAAAAGAGCAAGAACAAGAATTAATCAAAGATTATGATTTACGAGCGGAAGTTTTAAAGGTAGCTCATCATGGGAGCAAAACCAGTACTTCGTCGGAGTTTTTAAAAGAAGTAAAACCAGCTGTCGCCATTCTCACCTATAGCAAACAGAATGATTACGGACATCCGGTTGAACGTGTAATACAGGCTCTTAATGAAATAAATTCACTTATATTTTCAACTGCTGTATACGGGAACATAACAATAACAACAGACGGAACGGATTATTATATGTGGACAGAAAAAGGACCCACAAGTGGAATAGATAGTGCAGGATAAAGAGGCTGAGACAAAACTAAAACTATCAATTTAAATAACGAACAATGAATTGTATTAGCTCCGGGAATATACGAAGACTCCTGCGGGAAGATAGGCATCGGTGAGACCCCACAGTGCGTAAGCACGAGGAGGCTCACCAGCCGCCCGCGGAAAGCGAGTATATTTCCGGAGCGAGTTATTTGCACTAATTATCTTATGTTCGGATTTTCTTTGATAAAAATAGTTTTGTCCAGGCTTTTTTTAATGATATAAATTTTTTCCAAATAATGATTGACTTTTAACGTTTTTGGTTAATTGGTTAATTACATAAGTAACTAACCAATTAACTGAGGGGTTGGACATGAAAAATACACTAGATGAAAATAAACCGATTTTCTTGCAAATAAAAGAGCAGCTGGAAGACTCCATTTTGAACGGAACAATTAAACCGATGGAACGGGTCCCATCAACAAACGAATTTGCAAATTTTTATCAAATAAACCCTGCAACAGCGGCAAAAGGAATTAATGAACTTGTAAGTGAGGAGATTATATTCAAAAAACGAGGTGTTGGTATGTTCGTAACGGAAAACGCGAGAGAAATTTTAATTAAAAAACGGCAAGAAACGTTTTATGAAAATTTCATTTTACCAATAAAAAATGAGGCGAAAAAACTTCGGATCGATAAAGAAGAGTTAATTGCCATGATCAATAAGGAGGCTGAACAGAATGGAAATTAACGTCAAAAGTGTGACGAAAAAGTATAAGGATAAACTTGCATTGAATGATATTTCATTTACGCTTGCTGAACCAAAGATATATGGTCTATTAGGGCGTAATGGTGCTGGTAAAACAACATTTATGGAAATTTTAGCAGGGCATATCTTAGCGACGAGCGGAGAAATTACGATTGATAATGAAATTCCATTCGATAATCAACGATTAACCGAATCAATCTGTTTGATTAAAGAAGGAGGAAACTTTAAAAAAGATCTATCCATTAACAACGTGCTACGGATATATTCCATGTTTTATCCTTCGTGGGATCAGGAGCTAGCGGATGAACTGATTAACGTCTATGGCCTAAATAAAAAAGCAAAAGTTAGGACATTATCAAAAGGTATGGAATCAGCTCTTGGAATTATAGTTGGATTATCCAGTAAGGCACCAATTACTATTTTTGATGAACCATATATCGGACTTGATGCTGCTGCACGACGAAAATTTTATGAAATTCTTCTGGAAGATTATGAACAAGAAAAACGAACAATTATCTTTTCCACACACTTAATTGATGAAGTAAGTTTACTATTTGAAGAAGTTTTAATTATACAGGATGGAAGGATAATTCTTCGCGAGGAAGCTGATGTATTACGAACAAATTCGTGTGCAGTTACAGGTACCATTGACCAAGTAGAACGGTTCAGTGCCGACAAAAAAATCATTAATAAGAAGCAGCTTGCAGGTATGATGACAGCCTATGTGTATTGTTCAAAGGAAGAAGCACTTGCTGCTGGTTTACAGGCAGATGGTATTCCGATTCAAGAATTGATGATTCATTTAACTGAAGGAAATAAGGGGGCGTAGTGATGAGCAGACAGATTAAGGGTTTACTTTATTTTTTTATCGCTGATGCAAGAAAATCATTTTTCATCTTTTGGGGGATATTGCTTGGATTCATAACACTTGGGGTTCTTCTTGCAGTATTTCTATTGAATAGTGAAAACGGAAAAATGACTTTTGGACTTTCATTTGCTGTCTATATTTATAGTGCAATATTTGGTTTTCATGCTGTTAAGCAAGGTATACCTTTTGCATTAAAAATGGGTGCAACTCGTAAGAATATATTTATTGGTCTAGGAATATTTCTGACCGGACTCGCAATCTTTCAATCTTTGATCGCGAATATAATGCAGTCGTTCTATGGTTTCATTGGAAAAGTATTTTCCATTAACTCAATCAACTTTATGTCGGTAGCAGAATTATTGGATAATACTTGGTTAACAAGGTTTACCATTGATGCAATCGTTGTATTTTTCATCATGACAGTAGGATTTATGATAGGATTATTATTCTACAAATATGGTCTTACTGGTGGCGGTGGAGTTATTGGATTTGTTTTGATTTTACTCCTATTTGGATTAGCCGATGGTTTTCTTGGAGATTTTTTCGCGAATATCATTAAGGACTTAAATCTTACCTTCTTTTTTGAAGTAGCTGGGATAGGAATTTTGCTGTACATTCTCTCCTGGGGACTTATCCGAAAAATCACAACGGAATGTTAAAAAGGATGGAGCACATTGCTTCATCCTTTTAGTTTGCTAGTTCTTTTGTTTTAAACGTATAAATTGAACCTATTAACAGTAATACAATCAATAAAATCGTAATCAACGTACTACCTAAAAGCTCACTACTAATCTTATTTTCGATTAACATCTGTTGAATATAACCAGAGAGATTGGACGGACTCCATTCAAGATAATGAGCAAAGATTTTTGTAATAACCGACATACTCATAATGGTTAATATAGTAAAAAACGCCACGAGACCAGGTGTTTTAACGATGGAGTTGTAAAAAATAGAAAAAGTAATGACGAGTGATAGCCAGAGTCCGTAAAACAATATTACCTTTAGTAAAGTGAAAAATGATAAATCACCAAACAATAAATTCACATAATACCAACTCGCAATCATTCCAACAAAGAATGAAGCCCAAATTAAAACTAAGAGCGACAACCATTTAGCGGTAATGTAATTTTTGTAGGAAACGGGTTTAACTAAAATTAATTCGAGAACGCCACTTTTACGTTCGCTTGCTATTGTGCCCATTGACATTAAAACAATCAATAGAACGCCTAAGGTACTAAACTGGCTCAAGCTCATCATCACAATATCACTTGCTTTGTATTCGGGAATTTCAAATTCCGTGCCTTCAGGTAAACCACCAACAGCATCAATAATCTGTGGTAGATAGTAAGTGGAAATAGGGTCCATACATGCAATTAAAATCATTACTAGCGGAACCCAGATCCATTTATAGTTACGCCAGTTTTCAAGCATCTCTTTTTTTAATAGTGTTATCCATTGCATCAAGAATTCACCGCCTTCATGAACATTTCCTCTAATGATGTTCGGTTAATAGAAAACGTCGATAATGGCCAGTTTTCTTTGATCGCTAATTGAAAAATTTCTGATCGAACTGCAGGAATGTCTGAGGTAGTAACGTGAATACTACCTTTTTCGATGTAACACGATTCTACTGTAGCAATTGCTTCCAGTTTTTTGATATATTTTTCAAGGTTATCAGAGATGGTTACCTCAATTTTAGAAGTTTGATATTTTGACCGAAGTGATTCCATGGAACCTTCTTCAATTATTTCTCCTTGATGTAAAAGTAGTAATTCATCACTAACTTCGTCTGCATCGCTTAATATATGGGTAGAAAAAAGAATCGTCATATCTTCTTTTAACTCCTCCATTAAATTAAGTACCTCTCGTCTACCGATTGGATCGAGAGAAGATACAGGTTCATCCAGCATTAACAATTTCGGTTTATGAATAATTGCCTGAGCAATTCCCAATCGTTGCTTCATTCCACCGGAGTATTTTCCGATACGTTGATGTTTTGCCTCTTGGAGTCCAACCTGGGTCAATAATTTTTCTGCACGCTGTTCTGCTTCACGTTTTTCCATATACGCAAGTTTGGCAACGTGAGTTAAGAATTCTTTTCCTGTCATCCACGAATGAAAGGAGGGGTATTGCGGAAGATATCCAATAAATTTTCGTATATCATCTTTTTGTTTCATTTGATGAAACGTTATGGAACCTGTTGATGGTTTGATTAGTCCAGATAATGAACGGAGAATAGTGGTTTAACCAGCACCGTTTGGTCCGATTAATGCTATACACTTTTGTGATGAAAATTGAAAATTTATTGGTTTAACAGCAGGTTTTCCGTCATAATTTTTGGAAAGGTTTGTTACCGTGAGAAGGTTCATTAGTGGGGTCTCCTTCCAAAGATGAAATACAGAATGGGACCAACAATATTAATGAAAATAATGATGAGAGCCCACAACCATTTTGGACCTTTTGTATGATGGATTCTTATTAAATCAACCAATGCAACGATCAAGAGGATTGCTTGAATAACCATGATTGGTGCAATAACAGCCCAGTCGATTTCATTAAAAAGTTCTTGCATAGGAATCACTCCTTTATTATTTGTGATAACTGTTATATATATAATATAACAAAGATTACATGTAGTCAATAAAAATTTGCATATAAATAACAGGTAGTGGGATTTACCCAATACCTGCTTTTCGTAGATTAAGTTGGTGTTTTTAGAGAACTTTAAAAGTTGCGTAGGGCTAGTAATCATTTAAAAATTGAATTAGAAGGGAGATTAGTAATCAACAGAGTTATGCACAAAGGAGGGTATTTATTCACAGGACATACAAGAGTTATTCACGGTATCCACAATTTAAAACCATAGTTATTCACAATGTGATGTGAATAACCAAGGTTAATTTGTTGCCTGTTTCAATATATTATCAACAATCTTTCCGATACGTGTGGATAAAAAATTCTTATAAGGTCTACCATAACTTATACTTTCCGACGTTATAAAAAAGGCAACCGATTTTTATCGATTACCTCTTTGGCTTGATTGATTGTATGCAGTGTTAGCTCGTTTGAATTCTTTTTGGTATAAAACTTCCTGCGTTTTGTTCAAATTATCATGTGCGCGATTGATATTTTTCGATTTATCTTTCATTGTGGATATCCCTCATTTCTACTAGTAGGATGACACCACAGGATGAAAAATATACTCAAATTAAGAAACTTCTTCATCGCTTTCAGCTAAAGCAGGATTATGAAACTGATGATAAGACATATAGTGATCTCTAGAAATGACGAAAAGCTCATATATCTCATTTTCATGATTAATAGCTTGATACACTTCAGGATATAAAGCATTCCCAAGTGCTACATAAGGTATCTTTAAAATAGCCTTCATCGATCGTAAATTGGTCTTTCGTATTTTCATAAATATTCCTTCCATATCATGCTGGAAAAATAGTTCTTCGAAGAACAAATCTTTAGCTTGTTTGTTGTAGCCTTTCCCAAAGTAGGGTTGCCCAATCCACGTTGCTAAAAAGCCATGTTTACGTTGAATATCGTATAAATTAATCGTGCCAATTGGCTGATGAAACTCATCAAGAATTGTACGCGAAATCAATTCACCGTTTTCTTCAGCTTCCATTGTCTGTTTCGTAATAAAATAAAATTCATCACTTGTTTCCGCTTTGTGGCGAACAAAAGGGAATACCTCTGGATGTTTTAATAAATCAAATAATGCTGGAACCTCATGTAAATCACGTTTTTTAAGCATAAAAAATACCCTCCTTGTTTTTAAGGTGGGTATCTGGAAGAAAATTGGTGTGCCCCACCCTCGAATTTTTATTTAAAAGATCAACAAAAATTCGGGGTGGGAATCGAACCCACTAGAACCAGTAAACACTGGTGGCGCACCATTTGCCTTCCCTATATCATTATTTCTCAGTACTTTTATTTTACACAGATTTAATCAAAATGTGAATCATTTTTTTCATACATTTTGCGACATTTTTTTCGGTTTTTTATGAAGGTTAATGGAACGCAATGCATCTTCTAAATATGGATAGGAAAACGTGTAATTGTGATCCTCTAACTTCTTGGGTAAGACGAATTGTCCCTTCGTCATCAATTCGCTCATTTCACCAATAGCTGTACGTATGAAAGGAGCCGGAGTAGTAAACCAATACGGTCTATTCAACACCTTTGCTAGTATTTTTGTGAAATCCTTATTTCGCTTTGGATTTGGAGCAGTGACATTGACCGGACCTTCTATATGCTCATTTTGCATGCAAAAGATAATAGAATTCACAACATCCTCAACGTGTACCCAAGACATCCATTGTTCACCATCACCAATTTTTCCTCCGGCGAACATTTTAATTGGTAACGTCATGTAAGGTAAGGCACCTCGCTCACCAAGGATTATTCCAAAGCGAGTGCACACCGTACGAATATGCATTTCATCAGCAGCCTGCATTGCAGTGGTTTCCCATGCGACTGCTACACTAGCAAGAAAATCATCACCATGTTTAGTTGTTTTTTCTGAGAACATTAAATCTTCACTTGTTCCATAAAAACCTACCGCAGATGCACTAACAAATACATCTGGCTTCTTCTCCATTTGCTGCATCATTTCAACTAAGTGCTGCGTAACTTCTGTACGGCTTTTCATAATGTTCGTTTTCTTTTCAGTCGACCAATATCCATACAATGTATCGCCTGCAAGGTTGACTACGGAATGAATAGCAGGGAGGTCACGCACATAGTAATCATAAGCTATATACGTAACAAGCTTTGAATTCTCATAGTTATCTGGATATCTAGTTAGTATGTAGACATGGTGATCCTCATTCGTTAAAGCCTCTGTTAAATGTGTTCCAACAAAACCAGTTCCACCAGCAATTAATATATTCAAGAATAAACACTCCAATCAGTAAATATAAATTCTTTGGCTTTTTGTCTAGCTGCGGCTCCTAGTGGCGTACAAATAGTTAGTCAGGATGAACGTTGGGAAAAAGCACCCTACTTTTCACCTGCCTATCTATTTGTACGCCACTAAGCAGTCGCCTCCGCTTTTCTATATTATTATATGCAAGTTTGTGATTCTTACTGTGGTGAATGGGAAAAATTTCGTGTTATTATTTAAAAAAGGGGAGATTAACAGTGAAAAAAATTACCCGTATCACCACACAGCAAAAGCGTAAGAATCGTTTTAATATCTTTTTGGATGATGGTCAGGGTGAAAAATACGGTTTTAGCGTCGATGAAGCTGTATTAATTGAATACAAGCTTCGCAAAAACCTTGAGTTAGAAGACGCAATGATTGAAACTCTCATCCAAAAAGATGATCTACATAAATCCTATACCCTAGTTATCAATTTTTTAAGCTACCGAATGCGTACAAAAAAAGAAATTCGTGATTATTTGGTTAAAAAAGAAGTTCACGAAGAACATATCCAACAGATAATTGACCGGTTGTTAGCAGAGGGCTTGATCGATGATGCAGCATTTGCCGATGCGTTTGTACGAACAAGAATTCAAACCTCTTCGAAAGGTCCGATGTTAGTAAAAAAAGAATTAATGGATAAAGGAATTTCGGCATTGGAAGCGGATCATGCAGTATTACAGTATTCATTCGATATTCAAATGGAAAAAGCACAAAAGTGGATTCAAAAAAAGATGAAAAAGCAGGGAAGGGACTCCTTCAAAAAACAATTGCAACAGGTCCAATTGACACTTAAGCAAAAAGGTTTCGATCAAGACGTTATTAAAGAGGCCGTTGTAGGGCTGGGAGAAGAGAAGGACGACGAAGCCGAATGGCAAGCCATCGTAAAGCATGGAGAAAAGCTATTACGGAAGCATCAGGTAAAGTTTTCGGGTTATGAATTACAGAATAAGGTCAAAGAGGGATTATATCGGAAGGGATTTACTATTGATATGATTAATAAATTTCTGGATGAAGCATTGGAAAAGTGAAGGGCATTAATTTAACCTAAAATGGCCACCCCGTCTTTGCCAGAAGCAAATCCGAGGTGTCGGGTATCAAGTCTTATTTATCGATAACAATTTCATTTCGTCCATTGTCTTCTTGAAAAATTTTATCGGCAACAACTTCTGGCCCTTTTAATTTAGCAGGATTATCAACATGGGAAGATTTATCCCAGAATGGTGTGTTCATGCCACCCATGTAAACTGCAGTTATCGAAATTGGGTCATTTTCCCATTCCTTTTGAAGGCTTTCTGTAAAGCCACGGACAGCAAATTTACTTGCGCAGTAAATGGATTCGTTTACTTTTCCGCGTAATCCTGCAGTAGAGATAATAGTTAATATGCGTCCAGCGCTTTTTCGAATTAGTGGTAATGCAGCTTGAACCGTTAAGATAGTACCTTTAACATTTGTATCTAAGGTGTCTTCAATATCTTCGATTGTGTAATTTTCGATTGGTCCAAAAAGACCAATACCAGCATTATTGATAAAAACATCTAATTCTCCAATTTGCTGAAAAGCAATACTTACTGATGCAGGTTCACTTACGTCACACAATACAATTTGTGCATTTCCACCATCTTGTGCAATTTCATTTTGCACGATATGTAACTTGGTATCTGACCTTCCTAATAAATAAACTTTATATCCATTATTTGCATATTTGCGTGCTAGTGCTCGTCCAAGTCCACTTCCAGCACCAGTTATCGCGATTGTGGGCATCACTTTTTTCCTCCTTTACATGTTAAACAGAAGATACTTCCTTATGTTCATTCTCCTAAACTATTGGTAAAATGTAAATGAAAGTGAAGAGGAGGCATTAAAATTGGATTATCGATATAGTGATTATTCAATTGAGCAACTTCGAGAGGAAGTTGGTCGATTAAAAGAAAAGGCGTTGAAAGCAGAACGTGTCGGGAATATAAGTGAAGTTGCTATAAATGAACGAAAAATGCAGGTTGCGCTTGCCTATATGTTAAATCCTGAAGACTATAAACCGGATGACATATATGAATTAAAGGGTGATCCAGGACATCAGTTCAAAATTAATTATATCAATGGCGTTTTTGCCTGGGGACATCGAATTAACTTGTTAAATGAACTATACAAAAAAGAAGAAGCAATCCCTATATCCATCCTAGGGGATAAAATACAAAAACAGCGTAGCGACCAATAAAGTCGCCTCGCTGTTTTAAATTGGATTATCACCAATATATAACTTACTTTGTAGTTTTTGTTCGGAAAAAATCCATCCAGTATACGAGCTCATAATTCGCATATTGTCATCGATTTGAACTACTGCAACAAATGGATAATGGCCCTTTGATCGATATCTCAAATCAATAAACCTGACTTCTGTGAAGTCATCGTAATCATTAATCTCCCAACGGTATACGGGAGAAAATGATAAGAATGCGGAAATATTTTTATCTTCTTGCGCCAAATCAATAAGCTTAGATTCAGGTAATGGTACTTTGTTAAACTCATCAATTATTTGAATGTGGCCATTTTCAGCAGTTCCGACATAAAAATTATTTTTTGTTGTAATTGCTACTCGCCAGTAATTTTGTTTTAACGTAGGAGAGGTAGCAATTTGTTCAATATCAGGGAAATAATCGTGAATTTTTTTAATGATTTCCCTTTTGTCCATATATCGTTTGATATAATAAAGGATAATTACTGCATAAATAATGAGCCATGTATATCCTGGGTTTGCTCCTATCATCCATGCAAAAATACCAGCTATATGAAGAGCAAAAATATAAGGGTCAAACGTATTTATAAACCCATGTGCAACCCACCTGTTGGTAAATGGCCTATATGCTTGTGTACCATAAGCATTAAATATATCAACAAATACATGAATCACCACAGCTAAGAACGTCCAGAGCCATAAATGGAAATAGTTCACTTGTGGAGCGAACAGATAAATAATTCCAGAGAGTAATAAGCCCCAAATAAGAATAGCTGGAATGGAATGCGTTATTCCACGGTGATGCCTTATATATACAGCATTATTTCGTAGTTTTAAAATTGTATCAAAATCAGGTGCGTTTGAACCAATAATCGTCCCTACTAGTACCGCACTAAATAGTGTAGGATCGTTATGCACAACTGGGTCTAGAGTTGCTAGTCCTCCTAGTGCAACCCCCATAACTATATGAGTGCCAGTATCCATAATTTAAGTTCCTCCTTAGAAGTGTTCCAGGTGTAGCTTAGATTTTTTCGAAATTTATTGTACCATACATAAAGGTTGTGTACTTATGACAGATAACTCATTATTACAAATTGACGTAAAAGCATTTCAGCATGATTTAATATCTTGGTACCAAGCGAATAAACGTGATTTACCTTGGCGCAAAGATCAAAATCCATATAAAGTATGGGTATCAGAAATTATGCTTCAACAAACAAAGGTTGATACCGTTATACCTTATTTTAACCAATTTATTGAAAAGTTTCCTTCCCTCCATGATTTAGCAAATGCTGATGAGCAGGAAGTCTTGAAATCATGGGAAGGTCTAGGTTACTATTCCCGTGCTCGTAACTTACAAAACGCGATTAGAGAGGTTGTTACTTCTTACGGCGGTGAAATACCTGATAATTCAACGGATCTCGGCTCACTAAAAGGTGTCGGTCCCTATACGAAAGGTGCCATTCTATCCATCGCCTTCGATAAAGCAGAGCCTGCAGTTGATGGAAATGTAATGCGTGTCCTGTCACGAATATTGAAAGTAGAAGAGGACATTGCGAAGCCACGCTCGAAAAAGGTATTTGAAGAGCACGTTCGCGAACTTATATCCCACGAAGATCCATCATCCTTCAACCAGGGAATGATGGAGTTAGGTGCTATGGTTTGTACACCTCGTAACCCAATGTGTATGCTATGTCCAGTCCAACAACATTGTCGTGCTTTTGCTGAAGGATTGGAGAATGATTTACCAATTAAATCAAAGGCTAAAAAGCAAAAAACTATCCCTTATGTCGCTTTATTGATTAAAAATGATCATGGTGATTATTTGATTGAGAAACGACCAGACACAGGACTTTTAGCAAACCTTTGGCAGTTTCCGATGATTTCAATTAATGAAATAGGCTTTAATCAAATTCCAGACTGGTTCGAAAAAGAATATGGCATTCACGTTTCTTTAAAACGGGAAGCTACAAAATTGAAACACGTTTTTTCGCACATTATATGGGAATTAGAGGTGCATGAAGCTAATTCTACATGTTCCAAAACATCGCAACCTAATGCTCAATTTGTTAGTCGAAAAGAGATGGAGTCATTTCCATTTCCGGTATCTCACCAAAAAATGATGAAACTTCTACGTTGAAAACTTGTCTTTCTTACTAATATATTTGTTTAGTATGTGTAAGTGAGGGCCACTCTATCTATTTAACATTTTTTACCACAATGTGATAAATTTAACTTTGGGTTTTTTCGGATAACATCTCCCTAAATGGTTAAATTAATTATTGCGGAGGTGATATAGATGGCTAAGAAACAACAACCTAACAAAACTGCTGCTGGTACTAACGTACAACAGGTAAAACAACAAAACCAAAAAGCAGCACAAGGTCAAGGACAATTTGGAACAGAATTTGCATCTGAAACAAACGCACAAGAAGTAAAAAAACAAAATCAAAAGTCTCAACAAAATAAGAAATAACTTTACCTACCCCGTTTTTTTCTGACTCAGAAAAGAGCTTTCTTCTCCCAAGAAAGCTCTTTTCTTTTGGTTTTTTTATTTCGTAATTGAATTTAACTGTGAAGTGTAGCTGCGACGTTGATTTCCGCTTCGGGCAAGGCTAGTCAAGTAACATTTCCGAGCGCACTGGAATGATTGCGTGCAGGATGTCAGCTAGCTAGCGGAGTTAACGGACACACGATTCCTTATTTGTGAAAAATAAGGGTAAATGCGGTTGTTATCGGACTCAGGATTCCTTATTTGGGTAAAAACAGTTGAAAAACATGTTTTTTAGCTGAATAAGACATCGTGTGTCCGTTAATCCTCAAAATATAGGTAAAAAAGGTAAATAAGGCATCCTCAGTCCGAAAGCAAACAGGCTTCTCTTTGATTTGGTTTTACAGTTGAAGGAAAAGGCGAATTAAAGTTTATGGTAACAGAAACGTTGATTTCCGCTGCGGGCAGTCGCTTTCCGCGGGTGGCTGGTGAGCCTCCTCGTGCTTTGGCACTGCGGGGTCTCACCTATGCCTATTAATCCCGCAGGAGTCGACTGCCCTCCGCTCCAATCAACTGCCATAATCGGATGTAATTCATGTTTTTTCAACTATCATACAAATGAAATAATAATAATAGTTCGCAAATCCAGCGAAGGAAAAACATGAAGACTCCTGTGGGAAAAGCAACAGCTGAAGACCCCACAGGAAGTGGTTTTCTTCCGAGGAGGCTGAGGCGTTGCCCACGGAAAGCGTAATGTTTTTCCGAAGCGGTAGTTATCTTATGTCTAACTAGTTCGCAGTTTA
The DNA here is from genome assembly GCF_055329585.1 of Virgibacillus sp. GM2-2. NCBI lineage: Bacteria > Bacillati > Bacillota > Bacilli > Caryophanales > Bacillaceae > Virgibacillus > Virgibacillus sp. GM2-2. The sequence continues at coordinate 20,028 of NZ_JBUZWC010000024.1, forward strand.
CAGCTATAGTGACTAAACATATATTTTAAAAATGTCCCTCTCTACCAAGTCTCTGCCTTTAAAGAAGCAGCCTTTTCATTCTTAATCTATCGCCCGGTCGTTATACTTTATATTTGCAAGGCTTGCCATTATAATATAAAAAAGGATGCTGTAAGTATATAGAAAGGAAGATACGATGGCTGGCCCGGACACAGGATCGAAAATTCAAATTCAAAGCTACAAGCACAATGGAAAATTACATCGAGTTTGGGAGAACTGCCTAGTCTTGAAGCGAACAGAAGATGAAGTGATTGGTGCGAACGATAAGACCAACGTGGTCGAGAGTGACGGCCGAAAATGGGTAACTCGCGAGCCCGCTATTTGTTATTTTCATGCAAAGTATTGGTTTAATATAATAGGAATGTTACGGGATGATGGCATACATTATTATTGCAACATTAGTTCACCTTTTGTTTACGATGATGAAGCTTTAAAATATATTGATTATGATTTGGATGTTAAAGTATTTCCTGATATGACATATAACTTATTGGATGAAGATGAATACGAAGTTCATAAAGAACAAATGAGTTATCCAGCTGTATTAGATCAAATTTTGCATAATCATATGGATTATTTGTTAAAATGGGTACATCAACGAAAGGGTCCTTTTTCACCTGAATTTGTGGATCAATGGTATGAACGTTTTTTGACTTATAGATAAAAATTAGCACAACCTTGTTACAATCCTGTAGCAAGGATTTTTCATTGCTGTTTATATTGGAGTAGATAAAATGAGTAGTGTAAAACAATATATGAAGTTTGTTAAGCCATATCGTTGGAAAATTGTTTGGACGATATTAATCGGAATTATAAAATTTGGTATCCCGCTGTTAATGCCGCTTATATTAAAATATATAATTGACGAAATTATCGGTGCGGAAAATATGAGTGCTGCCGCCAAAACAAGTGAATTACTTTGGTTGATGGGTGGCGCCTTCATTATCTTTCTAATCTTACGACCGCCAATTGAATATATTCGACAATATCTGGCGCAGTGGGTTGGGAACAAAATCCTTTACGACATAAGGGATAGACTGTTCGATCATATACAAAAGTTAAGCTTACGTTATTACTCGCAGACAAAAACCGGGGAAATTATTTCCCGGGTAATACATGATGTCGAACAAACGAAAACTTTTGTACTTACTGGATTAATGAATGTATGGTTAGATATGATTACGATATTAATCGCGATTGGAATCATGCTGACGATGGACGTCGGCTTAACAATTGTTTCCATCATCTTATTTCCATTGTTTGGTTTTTCCATTAAATATTTTTATGGAAGATTACGTCGTTTAACACGAGATCGATCGCAGGCTCTTGCAGAGGTTCAAGGACATTTGCACGAGCGTGTTCAAGGAGTACCTGTAACAAGAAGCTTTGCCCTAGAGGATTATGAGCAGGGACAGTTTAATCAACGCAATAATAACTTTTTAGATAAAGCTCTTAATCATACAAGTTGGAACGCCAAAACATTTGCTGTTACAAACACCATTACCGATTTGGCGCCACTTCTAGTGATTGCTTATGCTGCTTATCATGTCATTAATGGCGATCTAACGTTAGGTACAATGGTTGCTTTTGTTGCGTACATGGAAAGAGTATATAGTCCATTACGCAGATTAATCAACTCCTCAACGATGTTGACGCAATCGATTGCTTCCATTGACCGGGTTTTTGAATTTTTAAATGAAAAATATGATATTGTTGATAAATCAGATGCGAAAGAATTGAAGGACGTAGAAGGGTTTGTTGATATCGAAAACATTTCCTTTCAATACGACAAAAATGAACCTGAAGTATTAAAAGATGTATCCCTAAAAGTAAATAAAGGGGAAACGATTGCCTTAGTAGGAATGAGTGGCGGTGGAAAATCAACGCTAATTAGTTTGATACCAAGGTTCTATGACGTAACAAAGGGAACCATTAAGATTGATGGAATTGATATTCGTGATGTAAAAGCGCGCTCACTCCGTGATAATATCGGAATGGTGCTTCAGGATAACACGTTATTTAGCGAATCTATTGCGATGAATATTCGAATGGGGAATCCGTATGCAACCGATGAAGAGGTTATTGCAGCTGCAAAAGCAGCAAATGCCCATGACTTTATCACAGACCTAGTTCATGGTTATGATACGTTAGTTGGCGAGCGTGGTGTGAAACTATCAGGTGGTCAAAAACAGCGAATTGCAATCGCGCGGGTTTTTCTTAAAAATCCGCCAATACTGATTTTTGACGAAGCAACATCTGCATTAGATTTAGAAAGCGAACACACGATACAAGAGGCGTTAGAAAAACTAGCAGCGGATCGAACAACATTTATCGTTGCACACAGACTAGCAACGATTACACATGCAGATCGAATTATCGTTGTAGTCAATGGGGAAATCAACGAAAGTGGTTCGCATGAAGAATTAATGAAAAAACAAGGTAGTTATTATAACCTGTATCAGGTTCAGAATTTAGAACAACCAGAACTAGTCAAAGAATAACAAAAAGCTTCCTGCAGAGAATTTTCTGTAGGAAGCTTTTTTATACTGAAACAGTGGGGTAAGCGGACACCAGAGCCCTTATTTGTGCAAAAATAGGTCGAATGTGACTGTTATCGGACAGAGGATTCGTTATGCAGTCAAAAAGTAGTGATTTTATCGTGTTTCTACCTAAATAAGGTATCCTGTGTCCGCCTAAGCCATAAAACATGCCCAAAAAGTTAAAATAAGGCATTCTGAGTCCGCTACCCGAGTGCCCACAGGGAATAAACTTCATCGCAGTTTATTCCTACATAGAATGAACTTAATTCATTTCTCTGAAGGCATGGTCGACTGCCTCAATCGTTTTATCAATATCGTCTTGTGTATGCTCAGTCGTTAGGAACCACGCTTCATATTTAGATGGAGCCAAATTTACTCCTTGCGCTAGCATCAATTTGAAGAAGCGGGCAAAGGCTTCACCGTCACTTGCTTCTGCTTGATCGTAATTGGTAATTGCACCTTCGCCAAAATAGACTGTAAGTGCTCCGCATAAACGGTTTACCGAAATTTTTACTCCGTGTTCGGTAGCTTTTTCTAAAATTCCTTTTTCGAGGCGGGCACCAAGCTCGTCTAATTTTTCATAAACACCTTCTTCTTGCAAAACTTCTAAGCAAGCTATTCCGGATGCCATTGACGCTGGATTACCAGCCATCGTTCCCGCTTGATATGCTGGTCCTAATGGCGCAACCTGTTCCATAATATCTTTTCTTCCACCGTAAGCTCCGATTGGAAGTCCGCCTCCGATAATTTTACCCATTGCGGTCATATCTGGCTCGACACCATACACCTGCTGGGCGCTTCCGTATGTAAAGCGGAATGCAGTAATGACTTCATCGTAAATGACTAGCGCTCCAGCATCGTGTGTGATTGTATTCACTTCTTGTAAAAAGCCTTCATGTGGCTCTACAATTCCAAAGTTCCCAACAATTGGTTCGACAAGTACAGCTGCAATTTCGTCACTCCAGCGATCCATTGCCTTCTTAAATGCGTCTAGGTCATTAAATGGAACCGTAATCACATCAGCAGCAACAGATTTAGGGATTCCAGCTGAATCAGGTGTTCCGAGTGTTGCAGGACCAGATCCTGCTTGAACTAATACGGCATCAAAGTGACCATGGTAACATCCTGCAAATTTAATGACCTTTGTGCGATTGGTATAAGCTCGTGCAACCCTAATGGTTGTCATCACTGCCTCTGTACCGGAATTGGTAAAACGAACTTTTTCAAGTGATGGAATAGCTTCTTTTAGCATTTTTGCAAACGTGTTTTCGAGTTTTGTTGGCGTACCATATAGAACTCCGTTTGTTGCTGCGTGTGTAATCGCCTTAGCAATATGGGGATGAGCATGTCCAGTAATGATTGGGCCATAAGCAGCTAAATAATCAATATATTTATTCCCATCAACGTCCCAGAAATAGGCGCCTTTTCCGCGTTCCATATATACAGGTGCTCCGCCTCCAACGGCTTTATATGCACGGGATGGTGAATTCACCCCACCCACAATATGTTCTAGGGCTTCCTCATGTAATTGTTCTGATTTTGCGTGCGATTTCATAAAAACATCCTCCTAATAGTTGAGAAACTACATTACCTTTTTCAGCTTAGCAGTATAAATGTTTCGTATGACAATGAAATTAATCAAATGTACAACAAAGAAAACAGAGATAATAATTGTACTTGGCAAAAGGATAGTTGACGCTAGCATGTTTTGCAAAGCTTTATAAGCGAAACTGGCGTGGATAACGGCAACTAAAAACGGAATAAAAAATAAGTAAGCAAGCTGCTTAGTGGCGATTTTTTTCATTTCTTTATCCGTTAACCCAATCCTATATAAGGAATGGTAATGATGTAAGTCTTTGTCGATATCTCGATACATACGAAAATATAAAATAGATCCTGCTGCCAAAAAGAATAGAACACTAATAAATATACCAAAAAAGAGTAGGAAAGACATACCTTGCTTCATATTGATGTAAAAATCTGCCTGTGAATTTGGGTATACAATTTCTCGGTCAACATGGGCCAATATAGTTGCAATTTCTTCTGCATGGGCTGTCCAATTAGGGATGTTCATAATGTATGTTTGATAAATCTCATTTGGTTCTGCTTCTTGATAAAAATTCTGATATATTTTATCAGGGACTACTGCAGGAAATGTGGTGTAAATATCTCCATTTACTTTTGATTTAGCAGGTTTAACGGTTAAATTCACCTGTGTGTTTTCCGACTCTAATGTAAATGAATCAGGTATATTTAATTCTTTTCGTAAGGAAGAATCAACTACCAGAACCGCTGCAATTTGGTCATCCAGTGAAAATGCTAGTTCATTCTCTTGAAATTTCATTATCCTTTTATAATCTGAAAAGGAATATAACATTAGCCACGTGTTGTTCCACTCACTAGAATCAGAGGTAACCTTGCTTTGTACAGTCGTAACTGTAGTCGATTCATAGGCAATACCCTGTTCTTTAAATTTTGTTTCAACTCTAGCTACTTCCCGCTGAAATTCATCTTGCTTGTCTACGCCTTTACTAATTAACGAAACATCTTGTGGTACAAAACGTTCGCTTTCTGTTTCGACACTCTGAAATAAGCCGTAAATTACGCCAGATGATGTAAATGCAACGGCACTTAATATAGCAACGAAAAATAATAGTCTGGCATTATCTTTTAATTTAAACGATAAATCCGAAATGGTTAGCAAATTTAATTTATTCAAGTAATAGCTTTTCTTTTTTTTCAAAATGGTAACGAAAGCGATACTACACTGTGTAAATAGAAAGTAGGTACCAGGTATGATCAGTAACAGAATAGGAACCATTCGAAAAATGATGGTAATGATTGTTGCGGTATATGCTAAATAATACGCTATCCCGATTGCAATCAAGGAAATGCCGCTTACAATCCATGAAAACTTTGGTGTTTTACTAGGTGCCTTTGCACCTCGGAACACCTCCATAATAGATTTCGTTCGAATGGTCGAGACGACAATCAATGAATTTAATTCAAACATGATAAAAAATAAGATTGCTGTAATCCCGATAGCTTTTAATGACAGATAAAACGGTAGAATATCATCAAGACCTAGGACTTGTGAGAATACCATTAAAAAAAGCTTTGTTAATAAGGCTCCAAGTAATAACCCTGTAATGATGGAGGCGATACCAATAATCGTATTTTCAAGGATAAGCATTCGATTCAATTGGCGTTTCGTTATTCCAAGGGTCGTTAACAGACCGTACTCTTTATTCCTTGATTTAACAAACGTACCTGTAGAATAAAGTACGAAAATAAAAGAAAATGCATAGATAATGACTTCTGTAACGAGAATCCCACGTTGTACAACATCTCTGAATTCGGTTTGTTCAATATCTGGATGAAAAACAAGTACTGCATACATAAAGAATACGGTTACCGCGAACATACAGCTTAGGAAGTAACTTAAATATTGCCGTTTATTTCTGCGGACATTATTAAATGCGAACTGTTTGAAGGTCATCGGTGTTGCCTCCTAGTAATGATTGCACATTTAAAATATCTTGGAAAAAGGCTTGGCGATTGTCTCCACGATGTATCTCATTAAATAGCTTCCCGTCCTTAATGAAGATAATGCGTTCACAAAAGCTAGCTGCAAACGGATCGTGCGTCACCATTACTAAAGTTGAATTCTGTGATTGATGCAGCGAGTTTAACGATTTCATTACTTGCAGAGACGACTTAGAATCTAAATTTCCAGTAGGCTCATCGGCAAATATGATGGTAGGATCATGAATCATCGCTCGTGCAATTGCTGCTCGTTGTAGCTGTCCACCTGACACCTCATACGTGCGTTTGTGGATGATTGTGTCGATCCCTAAACGCTTAGCGACATGCACTAACTTATTCTCCATCACGTTAACCTTTTCACCTTGTAACGTTAAGGGAAGTACGATGTTTTCCCCAATGGTCAACGTATCCAATAAATTATAGTCTTGAAAAATAAACCCCATTTCCGTACGACGAAACTTCGCCAATTGGTTTTTGGATAAACTTGTTATCTTTTCATTATTAATTTCAATCTTACCGGATGTAGGGGTATCGATTGTTGACAGTAGATTTAGTAAGGTAGTTTTTCCACTCCCTGATGGCCCCATAATTCCAAGAAATTCCGATCGTTCCACAGAAAGGTTAAACTTATGCAATGCCTCATATTGTGCAGCTCGTTTACTGCCATACATTTTGGATAAATTTTCTGCGACTAGAACTGCCATAGGTTTTACCTCCAAAAGTTTTCTATCCACTATACTATAGAAGAAACGTGCTGAGACCAATTGCTTTATCTTTCATTTTTCTTACATTTTTGTAAGAGTCGTTAAATCTTGGGCTGCTCAAACGTGATCGATATTGTTGTTCCTACACTTTTTTCTGATTCAACCGTAATCTGATGGCCCAACTCATCGCATACCTTCTTTGTTAAATAAAGCCCCATTCCTGTGGATTCGCGAAAGTTCCTACCATTTTGTCCAGTAAAAAATGGATCGAAAATGCGCGTCTGGTCTTGTTTTGGTATACCGTGTCCATGATCGGTTATGTGTAATGTAATGGATTGGCCATTTTCAGTTGCCTTAAATTCCACTTTGTCACCACTATCTTTGGAATACTTAATTGCATTCGAGATAAATTGATGTAAGACAAATCGAAACCATTTTCTATCTGTTGCGATCGTAAGACTCTCATCAATTGTGTTTTCAGGGAAGACATGATTTCGGATAAAGCTTGATTTGAAATCCTGGATTGCTTCTTTAACAATAGCGCGTAAGTCCACTTTTTCAACATGAAAGTCACGCTCAAATTTTTGAAGGCGAGACTGGTATAATGCAAGGTTTAATCCTTCTTGAAGCCGATCCAATTCTTCGTACATACTATCTGCGAATTCTCGGGGAAGATTTAGTTTTTCCTTTTGCATGGTCAAGTGCATGACAGAGATAGGCGTTTTCATTTGATGAACCCACTGTTGAATAAAATCTATCTCCAGCTGTTTTTGTTGCTCTAGTTGCTCAATTTTTTCCCGGTATGTACTGTATTGTTTGTCATGCTGAGCATGTAAGTTTCGAAGTAAGTTATTTGTAGGCTCAGGGAACCCTGAATAATTATTTTCTGTAGGATCTAGCTTATAAAACTCACGTTGCTTAACGTACTGGAATATCAGAAAAACGATAAGGAAACAAGTTGGTAATAGAAACAGATAAAAAATAATCCCAGCGCCAAGTGTAGCATTTGAAAAACTCGAAGCAAGTTGAGCAATAACAATCACTACTAATAATTGTGAGTAAAAAAATAAAATAAACCCCAATTGATCTAGTATAAATTTTTTCATCAATTATTACCCCATGTATTCATTAGCTTGTAACCAGCGCCCCGCACAGTTTGAATACTTTTTGATATCCCAATATCCTCAAGCTTTTTACGAATCCGAGTAATGTTTACCGATAATGTGTTGTCATCAACAAAGTGTTCATCATCCCATAAAACTTCAAGTAAATGTGTACGGGAAAGAACTTGATTAATATGCTCAGCCAACTCTTTTAACAAGATAAACTCGTTCTTCGTTAAAGGAATACTCCTGCCTTGATATTCTATTTCCATTGCAGTTAAGTGCAATATGAATTGATCAATATCAATAAGCTCAGCTTGTTTCGTCACCGCGTATTCACCGTAGATACGTCGCATAATACTTTTTATTTTGGCTTGGACTACATCAAAATCAAACGGTTTCGTAATGTAATCATCTCCACCATTTTCCATTGCCATGACTTGATCCATACCAGAATCTCGAGCTGATAAAAAGACAATTGGGCAATTTGAAAAACTTCTGATCTTACGGCACCAATAAAATCCGTCATATCGAGGTAAATTTATGTCGAGTAAAACGAGATGTGGATTAATCTCCTTAAATTCATCGATAATGTTATCGAATGATTGCACGATAGTAACGATGTATTCATATTTTTCTAGGTAATCTTTTAATAAATTTGCGATTTTCGGGTCATCTTCGATTAGAAAAATTTGTTTCAATTTGTACACCACCAAATTAATTTACTATTACTTGATATCCTACCTTAATTTGTAAAAAAAATAAATGACATAGACTACACGGACAAGGCGTATGGTAGTAATAAAGAAGGGGATTGTATGACATTAATATCATGGGGATTCGTACTATTAGTTAGTTTTACGATGGTGGGTAGTATTGGTTATTATATGAAAAAAGGTAACAATAAACGAAGCTTTTCGATGGAAATCTTTTATGCATTGCTCGTTGTTTATAGCATCGTTATCATAGGGTTTGCTTTAATCTATTTTATATTATCGTTTAATCGTATTTTATTGGTAGAGGGTGGGGAGTTGCGACAGGTAAGTGTAATAGGGACGCTGATTCATTCCTCCTATTTTAGTGGCGTAACGATGCTCACGATTGGCTATGGGGATGTTACGCCAATTGGCTACGGAAGATTGATAGCACTCATACAAGCATTAATCGGTTATATTCTGCCAACCGCATTTGTCCTCCGTTTGGTTCAAAATAAACAAGATGATTAGGTAGTCCCATAGCGCCGCAGAGGAAATATACTTGCTTTCCTCGGACTTCCCGTCTGAGAGCACTGAAAAAGGTAACTATAGTACAAAATATGTGGATCTATTATCGCATCTTGAATATACTGCGCTTTCCGCGGGCGAGTGTCGAGTCTCCTTGCCCCGGCAAGGGGTATGCCGACGTTCTCCGCAAAGGACGGTTTTAGTCGGCCTTCATCATTCGTCGTCCTGCGGGGTCTCGCCGATCTCTTACTTCCCGCAGGACAAGGGATGCTTCCCTGAAAAGGCATCGCACGCAGAAAAAGCGGTTTTCTTTTTCAAGGAGTCTCCGTATATTCAAGATGCTAGGTTAAGGTAAAAATAATAATTTTTCAAATCTACCACTTTTTCAGTGACCCGCTTGTCTAGTTTCGGCTCCTAGTGCCTAGAAAATAGTTAGTCAGGATGAACTTTGGGGAAAACCACCTTACTTTTCACCTGCCTATCTATTTGTACACCGCTAAACGGTCGCCTCCGTGCTTTGCTTGCGGGGTCTTGCGTAGCTTTCTGTTTCCGAAGGAGTCTAGCGTATTTCCGCCACTGCCGTACACTTATTTTCCTATACAACAACACAATTTCAGCCAGCCAACAGACTTAGTATTATGATTAAACTATGCTATAGTAGAAATAATCGAAATACTTGTATCCCGCCTTATCGGGCAAATTACAAAGAGGGCCGGGAGAACTTTATGGAGGGTTATGAATGTCAGTAGAATTAGGAAATACAGCACCTGCATTTACGTTACCAAATCAACACGGTGATCACGTTAGTTTATCCGATTTTAAAGGAAAACATGTTGTACTTTATTTTTACCCAAAAGATATGACACCTGGCTGTACAACGGAAGCGTGTGATTTTCGTGACAGTCATGAAAGCTTTCAAGATCTAAATGCGGTCATCATTGGTGTAAGTCCAGATCCGATTGATCGCCATCAAAAATTTATTGATAAACACGATCTTCCATTTATTTTATTAGCCGATGAAGATCATAAAGTGGCTGAGGAATATGGTGTGTGGAAGCTGAAAAAGAACTTTGGAAAAGAGTACTATGGAATTGAACGATCGACTTTTATCATTGATAAAGATGGGAAAGTTCAAAAGGAATTTCGCAAGGTTCGTGTGAAAGGACATGTGGAAGAAGCACTAACATTTATCCGTGAAAACGTATAAACTACACGCGAGCAGTCCAACACGTTTTGGACTGTTCTATTGACGTGGGTGAAAAAATAGGGGGAATAATAAATGCGTGATCCAAGGTTATCAGCTTTAGCGAAACAGTTACTGACCCACTCGCTTACAATGAAAGAAGATGAAACCGTTTTAATTAGTGGAACGGTTAACGCGAAGCCACTTATAAAAGAATTAATTAAGGCAGCCCATGAGCTAAAAGTTATCCCACATGTGGAACTTGAAGATGATGAGATTTCGAGGCTTTTAATTACGGAAGCGAAGAAAAAACAATTTGCTACATTGAACAAGTGGAATTTACATAAGTATAAAGATATCGATGGATTTATTCAGATTGTCGGGGAAGAGAATGATACGGAATTGATCGGTGTTCCAAATGAGCAGTTCCGTCTTGCGGGACAAGAAATGAAAGAATCGAATGATTTTGTCGTCGATCAACGAAAGTGGGTATTATTAAATTACCCAACAAAAGGCTTTGCTCAAAAGGCCAAAATGAGCTATGACGATTTTTACGACTATTATATTGAAGTAAGTACGATTGATTATCAAAAGATGAAACAAGCACAGAAAGCGTTGAAGCGCGTGATGGATAATACTGATCGTGTTCGAATAACTGCACCAGGAACCGATTTAACTTTTTCCATAAAAGATATCCCATCCGTCATGTGTGCAGGGGAAGCCAACATTCCAGACGGGGAAGTGTACACGGCACCTGTCAAAAATAGTGTGAATGGTACGATTCGCTTTAACACACCATGTCCATATCAGGGAAATGTATATCATGACGTAGAATTAACGTTTAAAGATGGAAAAATAATCGATGCTAATTCGGATAAACCGGTGGAATTAAATGCTATATTAGATACAGATGAAGGGGCTAGATATATTGGCGAGTTTGCTATTGGTTTAAACCCGAAAATCACCGAGCCAATGGGCGATATTTTATTTGACGAAAAAATTGCTGGCAGTATGCATTTCACACCTGGTTCTGCTCTTGATGATGCAGATAATGGTAATGACTCATCGGTTCACTGGGATATGGTGCTGATCCAGCGCGAAGAATATGGTGGGGGAAAAATCTATTTTGATGATGTAGTAATCCGTGATAATGGGATTTTTGTAATAGACGAATTAAAAGCATTAAATCCTGAGAACTTAATGTAATAGGAGGAACAACCGTGGATATACTTTTTTCCGCAAAGATTTCTAACAAACATCAACAAGAACTAGAAAGTAAATTTTCAACAAAATCATTTGTGTTTTGCGAAAATATGGATGAAGCAAAAAAACAGTTAGGCAATGCTGAAATTCTTGTCACGTATGGCGAAGACTTAACCGATGAATTGGTTGAACAAGCAAGTAAGCTTAAGTGGATCATGGTACTTTCCGCTGGGATGGATAGGATGCCTTTTCCAGCAATTAGTGAAAAAGGGATTTTGGTTACAAATGCCCGGGGAATACATAAAGCGCCAATGGCTGAGTTCGCAATTTCCGGTATATTACAGGTTGAGCGGCAAACAAAGCAGTTACTCGAAAATCAACGTGAGGCAAAATGGGATCGCTCCATACGAATGGAAGAAATCACTGGAAAAACGATGCTCATCGCCGGTTCCGGTGCAATTGGCCAAGAGGTTGCCAGGCTTGCAAAAGCATTTCATATGACAACCATAGGTGTTTCGAGAAGCGGACGAAAGCTCGAGTTCTTTGATAAAAATGTTACGCAAGATGAGATGGATTCATTACTGCCAGAAGTAGATTACGTTGTATCCGTGTTACCGAGTACAGCTGAAACAAAATACTTTTTTACCGAAAAGCATTTTAACTTATTGCCAAACCATGCTATCTTTTTGAATATGGGGAGAGGCGATGCGGTAGCGGGGGAAGTTTTATTACAAGCAATTCGATCTAACGAAATTGCTCATGCTGTATTGGATGTTTTTGAAGAGGAACCATTACCAAACGACCATCCACTCTGGCAAGAAGAAAATGTAACGGTAACACCGCATTTATCAGGAATTTCACCACATTACCAGTCTCGAGCATTGGAAATATTTATGGAAAATCTTCGCACTTATATGCAAGATGGTACAGCGTTCACGAATAAAATTGACACTAGTAGGGGGTACTAAACATGCGTATTTACACAAGATCAGGCGATAAAGGAAAAACATCACTTATTTATGGGAAACGTGTACCAAAGAACGATTTACGTGTTGAAGCATATGGTACATGTGATGAAACCAATTCAATGATCGGACTTGCTCTAAGCTTTCTAGATAACGAACAATGGGATGAAAAAGAAGCGTTTTTGACAACCATGCATCGTGTACAAACAATTCTTTTTCATGTTGGTGCCGAGCTTGCAACACCAAATGACAAAGAAGTTAGCTGGAAATTAAAGAAAGAATACATCGAGGAATTAGAAACGCAAATTGATGAGTGGGATAAACATCTTACACCATTGAAAAATTTTATTCTACCCTCTGGCCATAGTGCGTCAAGTGCATTACACACAGCGCGAACAGTTGCTAGAAGAGCTGAACGAACAGCGGTTGGGCTAGAAGATGAACTTGCTAATCCACTGGTGGTTTCCTATTTGAACAGGTTATCTGATTTCTTATTCGTTGCAGCACGGTATGTTAATCACAAGCTTGGTGGGGAAGAAATTCCATTACAAGCTGACGTTTAAATCGGGAGAATTGATAAAACAAGTACTAATGAAGCAAGGTGAAACATATACTTTTATTGACAGATAAGCATTGTAGCAGGTACACTAATTATAGTGATTATAATCTAATAATTAGTAGTAGACTTCTAACGTAAACTTTTAAGAAAAACTTCGATGCCCTGTTGCGGCGAATGCTGAGTTTTTCTAATTAAAAAAATGAAAGCGAGGTGCATGACGGTGTCTGAACAAAAACTACGAGCAGCTATCAGCACACTAAAAGAATCAGGCGTACGGATTACACCACAACGTCATGCGGTTCTTGAATTTCTTCTTAATTCTATGATTCACCCAACAGCAGATGATATATATAAAGCGCTTGAAGGAAAATTTCCGAACATGAGTGTTGCAACTGTGTACAACAACCTTCGTGTGTTGCGTGAAATTGGACTTGTACGAGAGTTGACGTATGGCGACGCATCAAGCAGATTTGACTGCAACACATCGGACCATTATCACATTATTTGTGATTCATGTGGAAAAATTGTTGACTTTCATTACCCACCATTAAACGAAGTGGAATCACTTGCTGAACAGGTGACAGGATTTGAAGTTAGTCATCACCGAATGGAAATTTACGGAAAATGCGAAGACTGTCAAAAAGTCGAAACGAAAAAGCACTAATGATAGGAATAGATAACCCAGCAACTGCGGTTGCTGGGTTTTTTGGTGGGGGAGAAATAGGAAAGTGTAATTCTGGCTATACGTAGAAAGTTATGTGATAGACAGGTTTACAGTCGATGATGTAACATATCGACACCGCTCTAGAAATACACTACGCTTTCCGCGGGCTTGCGCTGAGCCTCCTCGTGAGAAAACCACTCACTGCGGGGTCTCATCACTTCGCTTTCCCGCAGGAGTCTCGTGTATTTCTTCCGCTAATGTGTTTTTCTTACGTTTTTTCATTTGATGAATCGATCCATGCCGGGATGTGTTCGGATTTCTTAAATACGATCCGGTTTTGGTAATTTACGATCCAGATTCAGGAATTACGATCCGATTTGAGTGATTTACGATCCGGATTCGGAAAATACGATCCAAATTAGCCAATTTACGATCCAGAACCAAAATGCGATTCCAACTAAGCAAGATCGGTCCAGAACAAGAGCTATAATCTAAAACTTCATCTCAACCTTTATCCATTCCCGAACACTGTTCACAAACCAAATTTCTTCGCACGCATCTAATTCTTCCACATAAATGACACGCTCACTTACTTCGCCAGAATCAACTAAAGATTTTCGGAAGGTTCCCGCGAGTAATCCGCAATCAATTGGCGGTGTATACAGCTTGCCGCTTAGTTTAACTACGACGTTACCCCCTGTAAATTCTGTTATTTCATTTTTTTCATTCCACAAAAGCACATCGTATACATCTGGATGGCTACTTCTAGCCTTTTCATATACAGTTCGATTCGTTGTTTTGTGGTAGAGAAATACATCTTCACTAGAAACAGAGAAGGGGGCTAGAGCAATATGAACATTGTCTTTTTGATTCATTGTAATTTCCCTTGCTTCACACGTGAATTCACCATTCTTTTCAACAAGTAAGCGGATTTTCCATGGACCTTCCGAGTGTGTCGAAGTGTACGCCATAAGTTTTGCTCGAATAGCTGAAAGGTCGAGGTGATAATCAAAGTAATGTGCTGATTTTTTTAACCGCTCGATATGATTTTCAAATACTACATATTCGCCATCAACCAGTCCAAGTGATTCAAGCAATTGGAAATCAGGTTGTTTTCGCGTTAATAAGGCAGCTTTTGTTAGAATTTCCTCGTATTCACCTTCACTAGTTGAATCCCACGTTATACCACCACCAACTCCATACGTTGCATGGCCACTTTCATTATCAATCGTTACGGTACGAATCGGTACATTAAATACAGCCTCTTGTTTTGGTGTAATGTATCCGATCGTGCCACAATATACACCGCGTGGGGTTGTTTCCAGTTCATCAATGATGCTTATCGTACTAATTTTAGGAGCACCAGTTATAGAACCGCACGGAAACAAAGCCTTAAACACATCAATAATAGAGGCATTCTCTTGAATCTCTGCGGTAACAGTAGATGTCATCTGATAAACTGTCGGATATTTTTCAATGGAAAATAGCTCTGGGACTTTGACGGAACCAGCTTTAGCAATTGTGCCTAGATCATTTCGAAGCAAGTCAACAATCATGACATTTTCCGCTTGATTTTTTTCTGATTGAGAAAGCCACATAGCTTGTGCGTTATCTTCATCAAATGTCTTTCCCCGTTTAACTGTTCCTTTCATTGGTCGGGTGGTAATGCGCTTGCCATTCTTGTGAAAAAACAACTCTGGTGAGGCAGACAAAATGGTATGTTCATCCGTTTGGAGATAGGCGCTATAGTTTGCAGCTTGAGCTTGTGCCAACTGATTATAGTAAGCTTTTGCATCTCCAGAAAATGATGAATGCAACTGAATTGTATAATTAACTTGATATGTATCCCCTTGTTCGATGTAGTTTTTGATTCGGTCAATACTCTCTTGGTAACTGTCCACAGATACAGACGGAATCCATTCGTTAATAGTAAAGGATCCGGAACTTTGTAGATTCTCGTTAGAAGCATGTGAAAAAATTCCAAACCAAAGAAGCGGCGTATTCGATCCACTATTCACCCGAAATTCCGGATCGAATGCGGGCGATGCTTCATATGCCATATAACCAGCAGCATAATAACCCTCATCCACAAATTGCTGAATCCTTTCTAAACAAGGAAGTACCTCGTTAATCGTATAGGCAGAAATAACCTCAATTGGATTATGGAAAAATAGTGGTTTTTTAACTCCAGATGAATCCTTAAAATGAAAAAACAACTCAGCGTTACTCATACAAAAGTGCCTCCTTCTTTTGGAAGAAGTTTTCTAATAAAGCAAGTCCACTTTCCGTTAATATCGCCTCAGGATGCGCTTGAATTCCTTCGACTGGATAGATGTTGTGTCGAATTGCCATAATCTCACCATCAGCAGTTGTTGCGCTTACGTGTAAACAATCTGGAAGTGTATTAGCATCGACAATCAATGAATGGTACCGAGTGACAGAAAGAGGATTCGGTAACGATTGAAATATTCCTTTCCCATCATGGGTTATAGAAGAAATTTTACCATGCATCGGTTTCGTTGCTTTTGTAATCATTCCACCAAAAGCTTGTGCAATGGTTTGGTGTCCTAAACAAACACCCACTATCGGAAAGGTATCGTGTAGTTGTTGAACAACCTCTAATGAAATTCCCGCATCGGATGGATTTCCAGGGCCAGGGGAGAGTAAAATGTGCGAAGGATTCATCGCTTTTATTTCATCAATAATAATTTTGTCGTTCCGTACGATAGATACTTCTTTATTTAATTGTTTTATATATTGAACCAGGTTAAAGGTGAATGAATCGTAATTATCGATAACTAGAATCAAGACTTGTACCTCATTTCGATTGAATGATAGCTTCATTATAGCAAAAATTCCACATAAAAAATCCGCCAAGCTGACGGATTTATTACTGTTTCGGATTTTTTTGTTTCGTATTGAACGCACGTCGATGTTTACCTGCATTGTATTTTTCATCAAATTCTTTACCTTCCAGATTCTTATCCAGTGTCAAAGGCTGTTTGCAGTGCATACAAGCATCAACTCGTCCAAGCATTTTCGTCGGTTTCTCGCAGCTTGGACAAATAATTGGAACTGCCTTTGTTGACAACATACCAATCCAGAAATATACAACCGTGCTAAAAATAACACACAGGATACCAATTACGAAAAATATGACCATAAGCCATTCAATTTTCTTTGTGAAAATACCACCATACATAAATCCAAATCCTAAAAATATTAAAAACAAAGCAAAGGAACGAATTTTATTTATTTTGCTTGAATAGACCAACTGTGACATGTCAATCCTCCTTACATCTTTCAGAAACAGTATAGCATATATTCTTGAATATTTTGTGTCTGAAAGAGGAATTTTCCTATGCCCTATCGAATAGTAAAATTATAAAGGAAAATTGAGGAGTTGACCCTGTTGGAGGATTTATTACGGCCAATTTACCAAGAAAGAGCGAGTGACCTAGACACATTAGGTATCTTATTAATAGAAAAAACAAAACCTAACAGCCCACTTACCGATAATTTTGATGTTATCCTATTAATTATTGTAAAGAATGTAGAACAATCATGGCACGTAAAACACTATGAATTTGAAGATAAAACAGCCGCAATGCATGTAGTTCGGGAAGATTTATTAATGCAATGGATTGATACAAGTACATATCGCCGTGCAGTTGAATGGCTTGTTTATGGAAAGGTTATCTTTGATCGAAATGAATATATTAATGGATTAAAAGAACAACTTCGAAGCTTTCCTTCTAATAAACGCGACCTACGTAAAGCAATTGAATTTGGCAAACTAGTAAAAAGCTATAGCGAGGCAAAAGATCTGTATGAATCATCTAATTATAAGGACGCCTACAGTAGAATGATTAACTCGCTACACTATTTAGCACGTCTTGCAGTTATCGAAAAAGGCTTTCACCCGGAGATTACAGTTTGGAAGCAGGTACGGCAGATTGATCCTGAAATATATCGGTTATATGAAGAATTAATCCAAAGTAATGAAGAAATTGATAAACGTGTACAATTAATGATTCTGGCAATTGACTTTGTTATAAGTAACCGAGCGAAGTATTCCGCGAAACATTTATTAGATATTATGGGTGAAAAAGATGATAGTTGGTCGTATAGCGAATTGAAAACACATCCACTTTTAGCACCGTATGGCCTTGATCTAACTGCAATTGTCTCGTATTTGGCTGACAAAAACATCATTATTACGAAACGTGTAGAGACAAAAGGTGTGGGAGTTTACCAAAGGAAATATGAAGTGAATAGCAATTAATAAGAAATGAAGCCTGCATTATATAATTAATGGGGCTTTTTTGTTTGTGTATTGGTTATTTCTTATTACTAGTAACAATGAGTTTTATTGCATAATAGTAAGGTTTTTAATTAATATATGGGAGAAAGATTAACTTTTTATTATAACGTCAGAATGTATAAATTAAGGTAGACCTTATAAGAAAAACTCCGGCATTCGCTATTAAGGAAATGGTGAATATCGAGTTTTTTAAAAATAGTGTTTGACTTCTTTATCTGACCATGGTAAAGTTAATTCCGTTGCGAAAAAAGCAACAACGAAACAAAAACACGAAAATAAAAAACATAAATTCATTGTTGACATCATCATTGAGTTTATGGTAATCTATTAAAGTCGCTAATTTGAGGCGGCGAAACAATTTGCTCCTTGAAAACTGAACAAACAATCAAGTATGTCAAGCAACGAAACAAAGCT
>NZ_JBUZWC010000025.1:0-37333 GCF_055329585.1 Virgibacillus sp. GM2-2
GCGGACAACGTCGGCATACCCCTTGCCGGGGCAAGGAGGCTGAAGCCGTGCCCGCGGAAAGCGACTGCCCGCTGCGGAAATCAACGCTGCTTTTAGAATAGACATAAATTTCCTTTAGTTCGCAGTTTACTTCTAAAACGAAAATAACTTTTTGAAGGCTCTTCCCCTAGTATAATGAAAAAAACTACACTTTTAAATTTTAGGAATGTATTTAAAAAATCAAATCTAATTAAAATGATAATCAAACTTCCATTGAGTAGAACGTGCATTCGCATTTAAATTTTGGTAAAATAGGTAATAAGATAGTATATAAGGAGTTATGTATTGATGCCAGAGCAAATTTCGTTTATCCATGCTGCAGATCTACATTTAGATAGTCCGTTTCAAGGACTAGCAAGTGTACCAGAAGACATTTTTAAACAGATACAAGCTAGTACATTTCAAGCACTAGATAAATTAGTAAAAACTGCGATTACCAAAAAAGTAGACTTTATTCTACTAGTCGGTGATTTATTTGATAATGAACGACAGAGTTTAAGAGCCCAAATGAAATTAAAAGAAGCATTTGAAGAACTAAACCATCATGGTATAAATGTATATGTTTCTTATGGCAATCACGACTTTTTAAACGGTAATCGTTATCCTGTTACATACCCTGATAACGTTTATATTTTCAATGAAGAAAAAGTGGCTAGCTTTACTTTTATTAAAAATAATAATCCAGCCGCAATGATTTATGGATTTAGCTATGAAAACCGTTCTGTGACTTCCAATAAAACCACTGAGTATACGCTCAGTGACTCCAAAGCTGCTTACCATATTGCAATGCTACATGGAAGCATCTCTAGTAATACGGAACATGATACATATGCCCCTTTTAATTTAAGTGAGCTAGTGGACAAAGATTTTGACTACTGGGCACTTGGACATATTCATCAAAAAGAGATGTTGAAGATTGATCCTCCTGTTATTTATCCTGGAAATACCCAAGGGAGAAATCGTAAAGAAACGGGTGAAAAGGGATGCTATCATGTTGTTTTGGCTAGCGGTGCACCAAAGATCAATTTTATTCCATTGAACGTTCTTCAATTCAATTCATTAGAAGTAGATGTTACCGAATGTAATGCTCCCTTTGATTTGGAGAAAATAGTATTGCAAGCAATCGACAAACAAAAATACGAAGTACCTCAACTGTTGTCTCTAAACATAACTGGGAACAATTCATCCATTCAAAATTGGGAACAGGATGGATTAATAGAAGAAATAATTGATTTATTGAACGAATCAATGACTAGAAAGACAAACTGGAATTTTGTTTATCGATATCAGGTAAACACCCAAAACAATTACGATGAAAAAGAATTACGTAAAGGAAACCATTTTATCGGGGAATTACTGAGGCATAGTGAGGAAGCGTCCGTTTTTGAATATATCGATGACTTGTACCGACATCGGCAAGCTAGAAAATATTTAGATGCCGTATCGATGGACGAAGCTGCTAATATCAAAGCACAGGCAAAGCAATTACTATTAAAAGAATTGCTGAAAAGTGAGGGTGAATAGAGATGAAAATTGTACGTGCTACCATATATGGATTTGCAAAATGGCATGATTTTTCGTTTGATTTTCATCCGAACGAGCTCGACATTATTTTTGGAGACAACGAATCTGGAAAATCTAGTGTCCAACAGTTTATTCTTTTTATTTTGTTTGGATTACCACCTAAGAAACGTGAATTTTACCGTTCAAAGACAAGTGGAAAAATGGGTGGCATGCTGACAGTTTATGAGGAAGAAATTGGTGAGTTTTCGATCGAACGAGTAGATGAAATGAATAATGGTGCAGCTAAATGTTTACTCCCTAAAGGAGAGCAGCAAGATGAAAAGTGGCTCAAAGGTCAATTGCAAGGCTTGGATAGACAAACATTTCAATCTATATTTTCTTTTGATTCTATTGATTTAACAACAATTAAGACGATGAACGAAACCGATTTTGGAGATATTCTACTCGGAATAGGAATGACCGGATCTTCGAACATAACAATGGTTGAAAAACGGCTAGATTCGGAATTGAATGAACTGTTTAAGCCGTTCGGTAAAAAGCCATTAATCAACCAACAACTAAATCATTTGGATGATTTACATAATAAAGTTGAACACTTTAAACAACATGCGCAAACCTATCGTCAAAAGAAAGAATCAGTTTCTACGCTTAATCTAGAGATTGAAAACCTCCAAACTTCTATTCAAAAACATAGAAAACAGCTTTTAGAAAATGAAAAAGTACAGCAGGCATTACCGAACATTTATAAGCTGAAACAAATTAATACGAAATTAAAAGACTACCCATCCACTATATTTTTCCCAGAAGAAGGGATGAAACGGTGGGAAGTTAGTAAGGAAAAGAGTTTACCTTTAGAAAGTGAACTTGCAGTATTGCAACATAATCTCTCATCGTACTGCTCTAAACATACCGAGCTACAATCATCCTTGATGGATATGGAACAATATCATAAGTTGAAAGAAATCCTTGATACACGTAACACTTATTATCAGTACAAGAAAGAAATTGAGCGTCTCGAAAAGAGCTATAAAGAACAAGAAATTAGTTTAGATAACGAGTTAAGAACGTTAGATACTCAATTGAGTAGGAATGAGTTATCGGAAGTTACGTTAACCTATCAAACCGAAACAACATGGAAACAACTTAATGATGAAAACCAACGATTAGAGACAGAAAAGGATTATTTAGATCAAGAGGAAGTTGTCTTACAAAGGCAAGAGGAAGAATTTGACCAAATGCTTACTTCACTACAAGAACAAATATTGCCTTCTAACCAAATAGATGAACTGTCTAATCGTATTCGTAATTATAATTATGCACATTTACATGCTAATGAAACGCAACAATTCACAAGTTTTAATACGATAAAAAAACAAAAACGAAAAGCTGCACAAAATCGTTTTATCGGCGCTACTATACTTGGGGTCTTTTTTGCATTACTCGGTTTGATTCAAAATTATAGTTGGAGCTATGGATTATCGATTACCTTAATTGGAATTGGAATTGTTCAGTGGTTTCTGACCATACAGTCTCTCAAGAGTATGGAACAACTAATAAATGTGAGACCACTTGAATCTACTAAGGTGAGCTTGGATGAAAAAGAGGAAGCAGAATTGTTGCTAGAAGAACATGATAATCGAATGAGGAAAATCGAGACGATAAAAGAAAAGCTCCAATCACTTACAATTGAACAAATAAAGTGGCAGGAACGAAAAAACCTATATAACCAAAAGACAAAACGTTTAAGCGAAAAAGTTAACCAACAATCTGAGTTTTATCCATTTTTAAGAAAGGTTGCGATTAACAACTGGCCCTCTTATTATTTTTCATTAAAATCGTTATTAGAGAAGAACAATGAATTGAAAAGAGTTAACCTTCAGCTATGTCAAATAAAAAATGAAGTTTCTACTATTCGTTCTACTATTTTTGCGTTTTTCGAGGATAATAATAGGGAATTACAAAGCAAGTCGAAGGATCATTGTTATGAATTATTACAAGAGAAATTGGATGATTACAACGATACTTTTGCTCAAATTAAACAGTACAAAAATTGGATTAATGAGACGAATGATCAGATAAGTGCAATGAAACAAAAGCTACACGTTTTTCAGAGCGAACAATTGAACCTCTTACAAGCAGCTAAGGTTGAAACAGAGGAACAATATTATTATCAACATACATTGCAGTCAGAAAAGCAGGATTTTGAAACAAAGAAAGTCGAATTACTGGATCAGTTGATGACATTATTCTCAGAAGAAAAAATTGAGATGTTTGTTTCAGATAATATGTTGGAAATGGGGCGACTTCAGGAGGAACAAAAAAATTATAGCGATAAATTAAAGTATGTAGAAAAAGAACTAGAAGCTAAACGAACAGAACGAGCAGAATTAAATGCTAATTTAGCAGGTATGGAAAGCTCAGCGGAACATTCTGAGGTAATGCATCGTTATTATCTTGAAACAGCCGAACTGAAAAAGCTATCGGATAAGTGGGCAGTGTTAAAAAGTGCCAAGGAATTGCTAGAGGAGACAAAACGTAACTATAGAGAGAAATATATGACACGAATTATTGAGCAGACAGCTGACTATTTTTCTATACTCACCAATCACAGCTATTTAAATGTTTATGCACCAATTGGCGATCAACCGTTTCAAGTTGAATCTAGCAATAGACTACGCTTTACCGTAAATGAATTATCACAAGGTACAAAGGATCAATTATATATAGCCTTACGCTTTGCAGTAAGCGAGGTAATGAATGGTACTCGTCAAATGCCATTTATCATTGATGATGCTTTTGTACATTTCGATTCGGTGCGTGTGGAGAACATGATGCAATTACTTGAAAGTGTCGCAAAAAATAGACAGGTTATCCTTTTTACTTGTAAAAAAGAATTAGTGAAGCATAGAGATGCTAGTTCTATAACTTTCTTATCCCGCCTTAACGTTCAGTAAAACCCCATCACCAAGGATGACAAAGCAATTAAGGTAGTGTAATAGGGGTTTAACTGATCGTAAAGGTCCGATTCTGTTCAACTAATATTCAGTGGGGAAATACCACCCACTGAATAAAGTTTCACTTTATCCCGCCTTAACGTTCAGTAAAACCCCTCTCCAGGATGACAAAGAAATTAGGGTAGTGTAATAGGGTTTAACTGATCGTAAAGGTCCGATTCTGTTCAACTAATATTCAGTGGGGAAATACCACCCACTGAATAAAGTTTCACTTTATCAAACACCATTCGCAAAAATTGATCTTTAATGATAGAATCTCTTATAGAAAATACGAAAAAATGGAGGGACATCCATTGTCTGAATTTGATGAGACAAGCAATTGGGAACAATATGAAGAAACAAAAGAAAAATTCATTCAAGTAATCGCTAAAAACATGAATCTATATGGAATCACTTCTTCTGTTGGGAGATTGTATGGTGTCTTGTATTTTGCGAATGATCCAATGACATTGGATGATATGCGTGATGCGTTGGAAATGAGTAAAACGAGTATGTCAACTGGTGTTCGTGCACTAACTGAAATGAAGATGGTAGAGTCCACATTTAAAAAGGGTATTCGAAAAGACTTATATAAATCTGAAGAAGATTGGTATAAATCATTTACATCACTTTTTGGAAATCGTTGGCGACATCATACGGAGACTAATATTGAAGAAGCGGATGAAGCGATTGACGAGCTGTTAAAGATTCAAGAAACGACATCAAGTCAAGAATTAAAAGAACAAATTAACTCAGACATTGAACGCCTTCGTTATGCACAAAATTATTACAAATGGCTGATGAAATTTATTCAGGTAATTGAATCTGGAGAAATCTTTGACTTAATTCCAAAAAATATAGATAAGTAACTATTTTTGCTAAGGGGGGAGCAGGGATGAAAAAAGGTTTAGGCTTTATAAATATTGGGGATTCATTTGATGGATTTGTGCTTATTAAAGAAGCAAACCGTGGTGTAGCAAGTAATGGAAAGCCATTTTTAACATTAATTCTTCGTGATGCAACAGGTGAAATAGACGCGAAACTCTGGGACATTACAAAAGAAGATGAATCATTATTTGTCGCCGAGCAAATTGTAAAGCTATCGGGAGAGATTAATCAATTTAGAGGAAAGGCCCAGTTGAAAATATTATCATTGCGACCATCGCAGCCAACCGATGATGTACATGTTACTGATTTTGTTGAGAAAGCTCCAGTTGAAAAAGAAGAATTGATGGAAAAGTTGACAGAGGCCATTTTTGAAATGAAGAATCCAGCTATGCAACGGATTGTTCGTGCCTTTATCAAGAAATATCAGGATGCGCTTTTGACGTACCCTGCAGCCACGAAAAACCATCATGAGTATGTATCTGGCCTTGCTCATCACGTAGTAAGCATGATATCACTAGCAAAAGAGATACATAAGCTATATCCACAAGTGAACAAAGATTTGTTGTATGCAGGGATTATATTACACGACCTAGGTAAATTAAAAGAGCTATCAGGAGTTGTTACTACCTCCTATACAATTGAAGGTAAATTGCTAGGACATATTCCAATTATGGTAGAAGAAATTGGACAGATAGCACGAGAATTACAAATAGACGGTGAAGAAGTAATGATTTTGCAGCATCTCGTTTTAAGTCATCATGGTAGAGCAGAGTGGGGAAGCCCAAAGCCGCCAATGGTGCGTGAAGCAGAATTGTTACATTTAATCGATTTAATCGATGCTAAGATGAACATGCTTAATCGTTCGCTTGAAAAAGTAAAACCTGGAGAATTCACCGAACGTATTTTTGCATTAGATAATCGCTCATTCTATAAACCATTATTTGAAGAAGAATAGACTTCGGTCATATTGTGGTAGTTGTCCTCATATACTTTTATAAGAAAAGGTGGACAAGGGGGCAATAATATGGTTTTAGGAGTGCCTTGGTGGGTTTTATTAATGATTGTATTTATTTTCTTAAGTGGATATATGGCCTATCGAGCAATGCGGGCAGAACGAAGATTGGAACAGCAATTTATCGAACGCGAAGGTCGGGTCTATATCGATCGAATGGAAAAAGAAAAAGAGTCCAAGCAACAAAAAGAATTTATATCTCAATAAGAAACGCTGATCCGATTTTGGATCAGCGTTCTTTATACTTTATTTTACATTGTTTTATTTAGATGAGGATTCTTCTGAATTAGAACCTTCTTCTTTTTTCGGTTCTTCGAATATGTTCTCAAATTGATCAATTTTCACATCGATGTTAGCATCCTTGATTAATTTATCAAGCTTAGCTTGAGCTTTGGTTGGATCAATTTTTTGATTCACTAGCGTACGACGGATGTTTTCTTTTTCCTCTTCAAATGAACCAATTTCAGCTTCTGTTTCACGCTTGTCCGTCACTTTGATAATGTGCCAACCGTGTTGAGTTTTAACTGGTTCACTAACTTCTCCAACTTCTAACTGGTAAGCTGCATCTTCAAACTTTGGCACCATTTTACCTGCAGAGAAGTAACCTAAGTCTCCACCTTTTTTAGCAGTACCTGGGTCTGTAGAATATTCTTTTGCTAATTCAGCGAAATCTGCACCGTCTTCAAGCTTCTGTTTTACTTCTTTTGCTGTTTTTTCATCTTTAACTAGGATATGTGAAGCTTGAACTTCTGTTTTCATTCGCTCATATTGTGTTTTAATTTCTTCATCAGAGACTTCAATATTTTCAGTAACAGCAGCTTCTTGTAACAAGCTAACCTTAATTACTTCTCGAAAAGCCTCTACATCTTTGTATCCGCTTTGGTTTAAAACATCTTCAAGCTGATCACCGTATTGATCCTTTAGTTTTTGCACTTCAGCATCAACTTTTTCTTTTGGTACATCATATTTATTTTCAAGTACTTCTACTGTAACCATTTGCTTTAATACTTCTTCACCGTACTTGTTTTTTAACTCATTATAAAATTCTTCTTTTGAAATATCTCCTGCTTTAGTTTCGACTACAGCTTCTTCGTCTGAATTGCTACAAGCAGCTAAGCTTAGAACACCAGCTGTTAGAGTTACTGCGATTGCTAGTTTTTTCATTTACTGAACACTCCTAATTTAATGATTTAAAACTAATGATTAATATACCATAGTATGTTACAAAAAAAATAGTCTTATTTGCTTTTTACATAGTTTTTACTAATTTTATCCCACATTAACGGGCAGTATAGCCCAAATCTCAATTGAAATAAAGGTTGTAAGTTACAGGCCTCGCTACTCCTAAATGTGCGATTCGGTCAACCACCATTCAGTGGGTCCCAGTGAATGAAGTTTCACTTTATGTGATAACATTCAATACACGAACATACGAAGATATAAGTAAGATAGTAACCATTATATTTATAGCCCGATACACGGTAGATTGTTTTCGTTGGTTCATTTCCATTTTTAAACAGAATTGATGAGTCATTGAATTAAAAATAAGTAGAATAAATAATGCAAATAAAATATAAACGACGCTCATAAAAACCTCCTTTAATCTAGTGGAGAGTATCGTTATATCCCGCCTTTAAGGGCAGTAAAAGCCCCTCTTCAAGATAAACAAAGAAATTTGGAAAAGATAAGGGAACGCCCGTAAAGACTCGATTCTGTTCAACTAACATTCAGTAGAGGAAAGAAAACCCCCCACTGAATGTTAGCTTTATAAATATTCTAGATAACACAGAACATTCAAAAATACCACAACTATTACTTTACCAAAAATTTACGTTCATGAATAGAGTAAAAAGTCATTATATGTAAAAAAACACCTGATTAGGAAATCAGGTGTTTTTGGTTTTATTAATTATCTGCTTTAACTAATATAGCGAATCCTTCATTTTCACTTTCTATAAAAGCGCGTTTTGGAGCTTTTATAATATGCAGTATATAAAGGAAATCGGTAAATGATGCGCCAATATGGATTGCCGTATATAGCAATATATAAACGTAATAATCAACAAATATCAAGGAAGCAAATATTCCTGGTATCGTGATAAATACTGTTGGAGCAATAGCTACCATAATTGACATTTTCTTTGATAAAAAGGTTTTTGCGTGATATTTACATGTTGGAATGACTGTCTTTTTTAGATTAAAATAAATTTTAGTTCGTTTATTGGTCATGATTAATGGTAAAATATGCATAAACGAATGTATCGTTGGCATTAAAATGAGAAATCCAAGAAATGGTACAATACCAAATTCATTTACGTATTCAATATGATGAATACTTGAAAATGGCACGTAGAGCAATACGAACGACATAAGTCCGATCAAAAATGATAAAAAATATATTCTGTTAACACCAAATTCTTTTGTAAAATTAATTGATTTCCAGCAATTCATTTTTGACCCTCCTTCGTGTGATTCCGGTTGATGTTATCGCTCAGGTCCCTAAAGAATAATAGTATGTTTAAGATGAAAATGCAATAGTTTTTTTGTAAATTTTTATCCAAATTTTTTAATCCTTTTGAGATGTTGGCACAGCAGTGATGGAGAGGGTTCATTTTGACCAAGATTTAGTGAGGAAATGGAAGGGATTTAGATGAACAAAAATATGGATCAGGATACCATGTTGTTTCACCTACAGTTATTATCAAAATTGATTGACGTAGATCAATATCCATTTGTAAAGTTAATTATTGAAAAACAATTGACCAAGGAAGAATTTGTTGAACTTTTTCAATTGTTACAGATGCTAGAGGATAAATATATGATTCAAAGAGAAGAAGGGTTTTTAGATTTCACAACGTTTTTAGTCCATTTTGCAGGGATGTTAAATGAAAAACTGGATCCAAATGAAACAATCTATGCACTAGATTGTGAAGGATATTTTCCAGACTTGATAAAAGAATTTAAGAAATTATTAGATAGTGGAATGGAAGTATCGAATATGTAAAAAGCGGATTACTAGCAATAACTAGTAATCCGCTTTTTTGAAAATACAAAGTATGTGAATCTACTATCACATTTCGAATATATCGAGAATCGTACCCGAAGAAAGCTACTGTCCGTAGCGAAAATCAACACTTGCATCACAGTTTATTTCACAATTAAATCTAGTGGAGACTAAGTACTGTTAACTAACTTTCTTTCATATTACTAAAAGAAGTTTCTATGTGCTTATGAAACTCAATGATCTCTGCTAGGCGATTATAGACGGAACTGAGTTCATCATTAAGGGTTAAATCGTCCATATTTTTGATCAATTCTTCTAAAGTTCCTCGTTGATGATCTGCTGCATCTATCCACTTGTTAATATAGGAATTCATAAATGTCTTAAACAATTGTGAGTTTGCTTGATATAAATCTTTACGAACTCCTTTTTTCCATACGCGCGTTACTAAATTTAAATCTAATAAACTTCTAACACTTGTACTCATAGACGTTTTACTTTTACCAATAATATCGCTCATTTCATCTAACGTCATTGGTTTTTCTTTCATATACAAATAGGCAAATAATCTTGCCTCGAGCGGAGTTAAATCAAACATTTCAATTGTCTTAGCAAATTCTATTACAATTTTATTTGTTACATGGTCCATCTGTAGTTCTTTCATAAAATCCTCCTAAAAGGCTTGCTATATAAAGGTTACAACAAAAGGAATATTATTGAAAATCACATATCTACCAGTTATTTGGAGCATTTCGTAGTAAATGAAAGATATCTCTTTGTAAATTACGTACAGTTTATTCTGTATAAAAAATATATACAAAACCAAAAGAATATAATGTTTGAAACGTATATGCTTTACGTTATATAGTAGGAAGGTGGAAAAAAGCTGTTCGGAAGTCAGCGCCTTTTTGTTTGCTTTTATTCTAAACATAAAGCAGTGCGACTAATTACTTAGGCGTTGGCAGATGGAACATAAAAAAGTCGAGGTGAACGGAATGCCGGTCATTGAAGTGAAAAACTTATCAAAAGTGTTCGGCAAACACCCTAAACAAGCGCTTAAGCTATTAGATCAGGGTGTTTCAAAGGATCAAATTTTAAAAGAAACAGGAAATACAGTCGGGGTAAACCGTGCTACATTTTCAGTTGAAGCAGGAGAAATATTTGTCATCATGGGCTTGTCAGGTAGTGGTAAATCAACACTCGTTCGATTATTAAATCGCCTGATTGAACCTACTGAAGGTAACGTCTTAATTGATGGGGAAGATCTCTCGAAAATGGACAAAAAAGAATTACGAAATGTTCGTCGAGAAAAAATGAGTATGGTTTTTCAACGTTTTGCACTTTTCCCACACCGTACTATTCTTGAAAATACGGAGTACGGTTTGGAAATACAAAACGTTCCGAAAGAGGAGCGAAAGAAGAAGGCACAAGAATCGCTAGAAATGGTTGGGCTTGGTGGATACATCCATCAAAATCCAGGTCAATTATCTGGTGGTATGCAACAGCGTGTTGGATTAGCGCGTGCATTAGCTAACGATCCAGAAGTTTTGTTAATGGATGAAGCATTTTCTGCACTCGATCCATTAATTAGGAAAGATATGCAAGATGAATTAATTGAACTTCAAGCGTCTATGCAGAAGACAATTATTTTCATCACACATGACTTAGACGAAGCTCTTCGTTTGGGAGACCGTATTGCATTGATGAAGGACGGTTCTATTGTTCAAATTGGAACCCCAGAAGAGATTCTGGTAAATCCAGCCAATGATTATGTAGAACGTTTTGTTGAGGATGTTGATCGTTCGAAGGTTTTAACAGCTCAACAAATCATGAAGCGTCCTGAAACTATCAATCTAGCAAAGCATGGCCCACGTGTTGCGTTAGAACGAATGCGTGAAGAAGGTTTGTCTAGTATTATCGTTACAGATGAGAAGCGAAACTTAAAAGGCTATGTCACTGCAGATGATGCTTCAAAGGCAAAACAAAATGATATTCGTGATCTTAAGGAAATCTTACGTACAGATATTCCAAGAGTAGAAAAAGACACACCATTAAGTGATATTTTCAATATTATACATGATTCGCCTATTCCGGTTGCAGTCATGGATGGAGAAAAATTGGTCGGAATCATTGTGCGTGGTGCTTTAATAGCAGCACTTGCTGGTGAAGGTGAGGTGAAGTTAGAGGATGCTTGATAAGATGTTAGATTTTATACCTGAAATACCAATTGCTGAGAGAACAAAGCTTATTACAGAATGGATAACGGATACATTCTCTTGGCTTTTCACTCCAATAGAAAATAACTTTGAAATATTTATGGAGTATATATCTGAATTATTAATCCAAGTGCCACCAATCATCATTATTTTGGTTGTAGCAATTCTTGCATTCTTTATTTCAGGAAAGCGGTTTGGATTAGCTGCATTTTCCATTGTTGGATTATGGCTCATATACAACCAAGGACTATGGGAACATTTAATTAACACATTTACCTTAGTTTTAATATCTAGTATTTTATCCGTCATTATAGGTGTGCCATTTGGTATTTTGATGTCCAAAAGTAAGATGGCTGAAGCAATCATTACACCAATTCTTGACTTTATGCAGACAATGCCGGCATTCGTATATTTAATTCCTGCAGTAGCATTCTTTGGAATTGGTATGGTTCCAGGTGTATTTGCTTCATTAATATTTGCAACTCCACCAACTGTACGCTTTACGAATTTAGGAATCAGACAGGTTTCAAAAGAGCTAGTTGAGGCTTCTGAGGCATTTGGTAGCACAGGTTCGCAAAAGCTATTTAAAGTTGAATTGCCAATGGCTAAAGCGACGATCATGGCGGGTATTAACCAAACAGTAATGCTTGCGCTATCAATGGTGGTAATTGCATCAATGATCGGTGCACCAGGTCTTGGTAGAGAAGTTCTCTCTGCATTACAACGTGCTCAGGTAGGAGCTGGATTTGTTGCTGGACTAGGAATTGTTATTCTAGCAATTATTATTGATCGATTCACACAAAATGTGAATAGCAAGAAAAAATAAGTTGGTACCTTTTCCTCGTGAAAAGTTCCCATATATAAAATTTAGAAAAGGGGAGTTAACTAGTTATGTTTAAATTTAACTGGAAAAAAGTCGGCATTGCTGCCGGACTTTCATTATCATTAGTAGCTGCTGGTTGTGGTTCTGACGAAGGATCAACAGATAGCGCATCATCAGAAGGAAGTAGTGAGGGCTCTAAAGAAATTGAACTTTCTTACGTTCAATGGGATACAGAAATTGCCTCAACAAATGTTATTGCTACAGTTTTGGAAAATCAAGGGTTTGATGTGACGGTAACACCGCTTGATAATGCTGTAATGTGGGAATCAGTAGCATCTGGTGAAACAGATGGTATGGTAGCTGCTTGGTTACCAGCAACACATAAGGATCTTTACGCAGAACATAAAGATAGTTTAGTCGACTTAGGTCCAAACTTAGAAGGAGCGAAAATTGGTTTAGTCGTTCCATCCTATATGGATGTTAACTCGATTGAAGATCTAAAAGCACAGGCTGATAAAACAATCACTGGTATTGAGCCAGGTGCTGGTGTAGTAGCAGCTGCGGAAAAAGCAGTTAAAGAATATGAAAACCTAAAAGGATGGACAGTACAAACATCATCTAGTGGTGCTATGGCAACTGCATTAGGTGAAGCAGTTGAAGCAGAAGAACCAATTATTGTTACTGGTTGGTCTCCACACTGGAAGTTCCAAAAATATGATTTAAAATATCTAAAAGATCCAAAAGGTGTATTTGGTGAAGCTGAGCAAATTAAGACAATGGTACGAAAAGGTTTAGAAGAAGATATGCCAAAAGCATATAAGATTCTTGATCAATTCCACTGGACTCCAGCTGATATTGAAAGTGTAATGTTAGAAATCCAAAATGGTGCAAGTCCAGAGGATGCTGCAGCTGCATGGGTGGAAGCAAACCAAGATAAAGTTTCAGAATGGACTAAAGGTGTAGAATAAGAGGATATTAACAGTTTAAAATACAAATAATAAAGACTGATACATTTGTATTAGTCTTTATTATTATGGAAAGGAAGTTTTGTGTATGAGAAAGAATTTTAATAAAATTATCGTTCTCGTTACTGGATTCATGTTAGCGCTAATTGTAGCTGGTTGTGGATCCAATGAAGAAAATGCTTCTGATAATAGTGGTGATGAAAAGAGCTACAGTGAAGCCGTTGAGTATACAATTACAGGTATTGAACCTGGAGCGGGTATTACAGTTACAACCGAAAAAGCTATTGAGGAATATGATAGTCTAAAAGGATGGACACTAGAACAATCTTCAACTGCAGCGATGATGACAAGTCTTGAAGAAGCAATTCAAAAAGAAGAGCCGATTGTCATTACAGGTTGGAATCCACATTGGATGTTTGCTAAATATGAAGATTTAAAATATCTAAAAGACCCAAAAGGGGTTTATGGAAAAACAGAAGTAATCAAGACACTGGCACGTAATGGATTAAAAGAAGAAAAGCCTAATGCATATAAATTGCTAGATCAGTTTCATTGGGAAGTAGAAGATATGGAAGGTATAATGCTTGAATCAACAGAAACTGGTAAGGACATTGCAACTGTTGCAAAAGAATGGGTGGAAGCAAACCAAGATAAAGTTTCGAAGTGGACAAAAGGTGTTGAAAATGTAGATGGTGTTGAAATAGAATTAGCATCTACACCTTGGGATTCAGAACGAGCATCAGCAAATGTTGTTGCAGAAGTATTAAAATCAAAAGGTTTTGAAGTAACGATAACTCCTGTTGATGTTGCAGTTGTTTTTAAAGCTGTAGCTGAAGGCGATGCAGATGCTACGTTAGCAGCTTGGATGCCTGTGACACATAAGGCATTTTATGAACAATTTGAAGGTCAATTCGAAGATCTAGGTGAAAACTTAAAAGGTGCTAAAATTGGTCTAGCTGTACCTAATTACATGGATATTGACTCCATTGAAGATTTAAAACCAGCTGAGTAATTAGGTAAACGAAAAGGATTCTACCGGTGTATGGTAGAATCCTTTTTTAAGAGCAAAGAAAGTATAAACGAAAAGCTGTCTAGCTACATCGCCCAGAAGCTGCCGTCATAAGCAATGGACACTTCGAACGCTAAACCCATGCGTTCTACGGTCCCTTGCTTATGCGTCCGCTTCTAAACGGGCGCTTACGCTTTTCTTAGCAGATAAGAAAGAAATTATGATAGACCTTATAATAAAAAGGTAATTTTACTGCCAGTTAAGGCTGGTTCTGTTCAACTACCATTCAGTAGGGTAGGAAAAGCAACTCCACTGAATGAAGTTTCACTTTATTGACTTTTTACCTTTTCTTCCAAGTCCTTTAAGCTTGCCTCAATTTGCTCTAAATATTTATGAATGTTTTCTTGATGTGGTTCTACTGTCTGTTGCCAATCCTGAACAGACTTTTTCATTTCCTGCGTTAATTCCTTAATTAATGCGGCACCTTCTTTTGATGTTTCAGAAATTTGTTGTTTCAACCGCATTCCATCAAATTTTAAATTAGTAATCATATCTTTCCACTCAGCGCTTTGTTCACGTGCACGGAAACGTAAATCACGTCCGGATGAAGGTGCACTAAGAAGTGTTGCTGAAGCACTGACAACTCCTCCGACCACAAAGCCGATTAGTAATGATTTGCCTCTTACCATATGAAATTCGCTCCTTTCAACTCCATACTATCTCTTTCCTTCTATTGTACTACATCTAAACGCTTTTCTCGAATATATATGTATTTTTATATTACTATTAGTTAAAAGTGTTTCTTATATCGTGAAAAATATCCTCTGACATTTTAGCCAGAGGATATACATATTATTTACTTAACTTGTTTTAGTTTGGCTCTAGATTCATACTGAAAGATAGTAGCATTTTCATTATTACCTGTTGCGACAATTCGTGATCGCTTCATGATTCGTTGGACGATTGGGTAAATCACGAACATGACAATTCCGTTTACAGCTGCAGTTGGTAAAACAACGGCAACAAATAACGCGGGAAAAGCCCCATCCATTAAACCAACAATAAATAATGCTGAAAATAAAAATATGCTTCCACTAATAATTGTACCAATCGCAGTTAATACTGGCGCACCAATTGTTCCGTTAATTTTGTTTCTAACCAATAAAAACAACCCAAAGAATAATAGTGCTGTGATTGGCTTGTCAATTAGATTTGCAATTTGTCCACCAGGTACCATTGTAGTTAATGCTGAAAGGATACCAGTTACGATGGATAGTAACATGACGTATTTTAGTTTAGGAAATAACATAATTCCTAAAAACATCATGGATAACAACATATCCGGCTTCATTCCAAATAAAATTGCTGGTACTACTGCGTGTAATACAGCTCCTATCCCTGCAAATAAGGACAAAATGATCAATACTCTAATATTCATTTTAACTCTCCTCTTCTCAGCTATGCTAAGCTAAACATTTATTTTACATCTCCCAACTGTACACTCGTTGTCAGTTGCGGAAACGTATTAACAGTATAACAAATTTTATCTATTTATAAAAGCGTAATTTTCAGTTATATAGAGGCATTAATTTCTTTAGCGATTGCCTGCAAATCATCGCTAGTATAATCATCGGCATGAACTGTCCAATTGGATGAATAACCATCGTTTTCACCATAGCGTGGTATAAGGTGAATATGTAAATGGAAAACAGATTGATCAGCTGGTTTTTCGTTATTATTAAGCAAGTTCATACCTATTGGTTGGTAGGTAGCTTTTATCGCGTTTGCTATCTTTGGAACACGAGCAAAAAATTCACGAGCAACTTCTTCAGGAGTTTCATAAATATTTTTTGTATGTGTTTTTGGAATAATCAACGTATGACCTTTTGTAACTTGACTAATATCAAGAAATGCGTATACAAATTCATCCTCATATACCTTGGCTGAAGGAATTTCACCATCAATTATTCTACAAAAAATGCAATCTTCATGACTCATTAAGCATCAACTCCTAATCCTATTTTCATCTATTGTATATAGGGATGGATGCGTATGTAAAGTAAATAACGCTATTTCTTGAGATCGGTGTTGTTTGGTTCGTAGTTGAATTATTGCGAAATAGTGAAAATCCATGCTAATGTTGATCGCTGCCGTGGGTAAGTGAAGTGATTTTCGAACATACTGATTGGTTGTGATGGCGTGCAGGCTAGTAGCTAGCGGACAGACGATCCCTTATTTGTGTGAAATAAGGGTAAATGTAGTTGTTATCGGACCCAGGATACCTTATTCGGGTAAAAACTGTTGAAAATCATGTTTTTTAGCTTAATAAGGCATCGTGTGTCCGTTAAACTTTAAAATAAAGCTAAAAAAGGAAAATAAGGCATCCTCAGTCCGATAGCAAGCAGTGGGTTGCCTTGATGTACTATTGGCCACTATGTTTCGTGCACCGTTTATGGAAACTGTGGATTTCTATGTCCATAGAATGCATGAAATCGAATATGCAAATAATAACAGGCTAGCCCGTAGTGGACTAGCCTGCGTTAAGAAGCCAGAGGATGGGTTTTCATCTAAATTGGGGACTTTTGTAATTAGTTAGCATGATGGTCATTCAGGTTAACTAACTTACAAAAACCGTTTTGCTCGAATTTCTGACCAAGAAATTACCTTACAAAATGGGTTTTCATTAGATGGCCTTTCACTGACACCTCATTTATGATTAGATTTGTCTAATACAATGGGTTTGCAGTTAATATGCGATCACTAACACCTCATTTGATATTTTATATAACAAATTTGGGTTTACAATAAATATTCGATCACTAACACCTCATTTAGTATTTGTCACGAAAATTTTTGTAGTGAACCATCTCTCTGACTTCAAGATTTATTATGAGCATTTCAAAACATTTTATACACTTGAAATGTAGAATTTTGACGGAGAATTTATTTTGGCTTTGTGCGTCAACAATGGTAAAATTTATGTTAGACAAATGTAGGAGGAAATACGATGAATCCATTGTTACATATAGAAAATTTACATGGAGGATATACACATAAAAATGTTCTTCACGGAATTTCGTTTGATGTTCATCCTAGTGAAATCGTTGGTTTAATTGGATTGAATGGTGCAGGGAAAAGTACGACAATTAAGCATATTATTGGATTGATGCATGCAAAAAAAGGCTCTGTATCCATTAATGGCAAAACGTTTAATGCCAGTCCCGATACGTATCGTAAGCAAATGGCATATATTCCAGAAATGCCTATTTTATACGATGAACTTACATTGTACGAACACTTAAAATTAACTGCGATGGCGTACGATATTCCAGAAGATGTTTTTGAAAAAAGATTGCCGCCATTACTAAAAGAGTTTCGGATGGAGAAAAAATTAAAATGGTTTCCGGTTCATTTTTCAAAAGGGATGCGACAAAAGGTTATGATTATGTGCGCGTTTTTACTTGAACCACCATTATACATTGTGGACGAGCCATTTGTTGGTTTAGATCCTCTAGGCATTCAATCTTACTTGCATTTAATGGATGAAATGAAAACAAACGGATCTGGTGTATTAATGTCAACGCATATTTTGGCTACTGCAGAGCGTTATTGTGATCGCTTTGTCATTCTACATGAAGGAAAAATTAGGGCAATAGGGACGTTAGATAAACTACGCAATGAATTTGCTATGCCAAATGCTACATTAGATGATTTATACGTGCAACTGACAAAGGAAGAAAGCCATGTTTGATTCACATGCGTTTTTTAAAAATCGTCTTTCGGAGCACCTAAAAGAAACTAGTCGCTATCTTCGTTATATTTTTAATGGACATACAGCGGTAGCTATGTTTTTTTTCGTGTCGGCTATTGCGGTATATTACCAAAAATGGGTAGCAGACTTACCAGATAATTTTCCAACGGCTTTGGTCATAGGAGTAGCATTTGGATTGATTGCAAGCTATAGCCCTGTTCGAACACTTTTAAAGGAACCTGATTTAGTGTTCCTAATTGCTGCAGAAAGCAAGATGAATGCGTATTTTCGAAATGCATTACTTTATAGCTTTGTTATTCAATTATATTTAGTCTTAATAGTTGCAGGTGCACTTGGTCCATTGTATTTGGCGGCATATCCGGACAGAGGTGGGCGGGTCTATTTATTAACGATACTTGTCATGCTTATCTTTAAAGTATGGAATTTGATCGCAAACTGGTGGATGTTGAAGGTTAGAGCTCCAGGTATCCGTCGAACTGATTTAGTTACACGGACAGTCCTATCCATTGTTGTGTTCTACTTTTTAGTCAACGGTGATATGGCATTGGCAGCAATTGCAACGGGATTGTATTTAATTATTTTTTTATACGATTATAATGTGTCTCGCAAACAAGCTGGTATCGTGTGGGATTTATTGGTTGAGAAAGACCGTAATCGTATGCAAACGTTTTATCGAATCGCTAATATGGCAACAGATGTACCACATTTGAAAAGTAAAGTGAAAAGGCGACAATGGTTAACTAACTTATTGACCAATGTGCCTTTTCAAAACAAACAATCCTACAATTACCTCTATCGAATTACGTTTATTCGTAGCGGTGATTATTTAGGGATGTATGTACGGTTACTAATCATTGGTGGATTGTTTGTCTATTTCGTACCACAGCTTTGGATGAAAATTCTTTTTGCTTTATTGTTTATTTACATGAGCAGCTTTCAAATGATGACATTGTATCACCATCACCGGACAGTGATGTGGCTGGACTTGTATCCTGTAGAAGACAAATGGCGCAAGCAAGCGGTTCTAAAATGGTTGTTTCAGTTAGGGCTTGTGCAGACGATTCTTTTTGCCATTGTATTTTTACCTACACAAATGTATATGGGGGCAGGTATAACATTGGTAGGAGGAATACTTTTTAATTACTTATTTATTAATGGTTATGTGAAAAAGAAGCTGGCATAACAAAGGAGTTAAGACAAAATAGCAAGGGGCAAACCATAATTGCCTTTTGCTATTTTTATAGGGAAAATTGTGGTTAATAGTAATAAAATAGAGGAAAACTATGGATTTTCAAATTATGTTACACTCTTAGTTTATAGTAGTCTATATAATCTGAATTTAGTGCTATTTGATGTTTTGTAAACAAAATGAAATATTTTATAATAAAGAAAATAGAAAAAATAGTGATAAGGGTACTTGGAGATGGTTTTGTATTATAACATTTTTCTAAAATTGGGGGGCTAGCTTATTATAAAGTATTTAATAACATTTATCTTGTTGAGTTTCACAGTTATGGCGAGCGCATGTGAAAGTTCAAACAATAATACGGATCAAGCTGTTACGTATAATGATTCTTTTAAAAACAGAATAAGTGAATTGTCTTATGAACCCGAGCTTCCTACAAGGATTCCTTATGATAAGTACACAAAGAATATGAGTATATTGGAATCTCAGAATATGATATCTATCATGTTTATACCGAAGAACAAACCGCAAGGGATCAATTTAGAGATTTTGAAAGGTGAATCAAATTTCAAAGATGAAGGAAAGGAGATTTCACTTAATGATGGACAATCTACATTTATAAAATCGGAGAACGCTATTATCCTTTCATGGGAAAAGGACGGTTTATCATACACAATTAGTGCGCCCCTTGATGGAGACCTAAATAAAGAAAGACTTGTAGAGATAGCAAACTCTTTTGAACCATTGTAATAAAAAAACGACCCAATTTATTTAGGATTGAGTCGTTTTTTCTATAAATTAGCTTTATCCTATGCTTATTAATTAGCTAGATAATATTTATTTGTTACCTAATCTATGATTTTTGGTATGCCAAATATGCTTCAAGCAACGTTTTGGCAGCAATCGGCAGAGCACGTTCATCAATATCAAATTTTGGATGGTGGTGAGGATATTCATTTCCATCTTTTTTAGCGCCAGTGAAAAAATAGGCACCAGGTTTATCCAATAGATAATAGGAAAAGTCTTCGCCAGCCATAACAGGAGGGACGACTTGACGATCCTTAATTTCAGGAATATTTTCACTTGCCTGTAGGACGAGTTCTGCATCTTCCGGGTGGTTCACAACTGGTGGATAGCCTTTTTCGTAATTCAATGCGTACGTTGCATCGTTTGCTATACAAACACCTTTTATAACACGTTCTAACTCTTCGATAACCTGCTCTTGTACACGTGTATCAAGATGTCGTAATGTACCAACCAGTCTTGCTTTATCTGCAATGATATTAAATGCATTCCCTGCTTCAAAAATTCCAATTGATAGTACTGCTGTTTTCAATGGATCGACTCGTCTGCTAACGATCTGTTGAAGCTGTGTTACTAGTTCGGCGCCAATTACAACGGCATCCTTCGTTTCATGGGGATAGCCACCGTGTCCACCTTGGCCTTGTATGGTTATTTCAAATCGGTCAGCACCTGCCATGAAAATGTCTTTTGACGTTTGTAAAACTCCGAGTGGAGTGGTTGCCCATAAATGCGTTCCAAATACAGCATCGACATGATCAAGTGCACCGGATTCAAGTATTGGTTTTGCTCCACCTGGTGCATATTCTTCAGCATGCTGGTGAAGAAAAACAATTGTACCAGCTAATTCTTCTTGGAAGGCTTTGAGTGCTTTTGCAAGTGTTAACAAAGTAGCGGTATGACCATCATGGCCACATGCGTGCATCACACCGTCAATTTTTGACTTGTACGGAACATCTTTTTCATCCTGAATAGGAAGAGCGTCGAAATCGGCACGTAAGGCAACCGTTTTTCCTGGCTCTCCACCTTTAAGTGTGGCAATAACGCCGTTTCCCCCGACGTTTTTTTCGTAAGGTATACCCAGCTTTTCGTAGTAATCTGCTATATACTTTGCAGTTTTTTCTTCGTGAAACGATACTTCTGGATACTGGTGAAGGTATCGCCGGATGTCAATCATTTCTTGGTGTAAGTTATCTATTTGATCATAAAGCTTTTCTCGCATATGTAAAACCTCCTCTACATCTTTCATCCATTGTAACAAAAAAAGATGACCACTACGGCCATCTCATTTCTATCTATTAAGTTAAACGTGGATCCTGTAATAAACGTTCAATTTCTTCTTTATGGTGCGTTTCATCAGCAATCATATCTTCAAGCTTAACCACTAATTCAGTAAAGCCTAATTTTTCAGCCTGTTTTTTTCGTGTTTCATAGCGCTTAATCGTATCTGATTCCGATTGTAACGACGCCTCTAATAAATCTTTTACATCAGTAGGCTGCGGAATATCCGCAGATTTTGTTGTAGGTGTCCCACCTAATGAACTTATTTTTTCTGATAAGTATAAAGCGTGTCCTAATTCATCGGAAATTTCTGATTCAAAAAAAGGTTTCAATGCAGAGCGGTATAGTCCTGAAACTACTGAGGCACTATACGTATATTGAATAGCTGCACCATATTCATTCGCTAAATCTTCATTTAATCCATCAACTAGTTCTTGTAATTCTTTATCCATTATTAAATCCCAGCCTTTCATTTGATTGTGCCTACATAACTAATTCCCATATTATATTTTTTTAAACGCTGATTTCGGGTAATATAATTTAGAAGGAGGTAGATTCTGTGCGGAAACGAAGTCACTATTTATATTTTTTTCTATTAGCTTTTGTTTTATTCACTTCACTATTATGGGCAATTAAAATAATGCGAGGCACGATACCACTTGTTGATCGATGGACTAGAGAATTTGTTTCTATGATGGCAGATACTACTGTTTATTATCTGTTTCGCTGGTTGACGGAACTAGGGTCTGGAACATTTTTAACACCATTTACAATTATAATGGCCATCTATTTAGTATTTACATTTCGTGATTGGTTGGTAGGGATTATGTTTGCAGCAGGCCCATTACTAAGTAACGGTTTAAATGTATTGATCAAAGTGTTAGTGGAACGAGAACGACCTCGTCTTTTCGCTGCAGCGGAGGCTGAAGGCTTCAGCTTTCCTTCTGGACATGCTATGAATTCAATGGTTTGCTATGGACTTCTTGTATACTTTTTGACCAGAAAAATAAAATCCAAAAAGAAGGCTATTGCATTGCAGATTAGTGCATCCATTCTTATCTTTTTCATTGGATTCAGTCGTTACATCATTAGTGTCCACTATCTTACCGATGTATTAGCAGGCTTCGCATTTGGATTTTTATTTATTTTATTGTGGACATACCTATATGAAAAAATAATGAAATATCGTTCTCAGTCTTAAGGCTGAGATAAAAACATGCTAGAGGTCGTGTTGAATTGACGCTCCTTCCGATAAGCTAAAGATAGAATAACGGAAGGGGCGTTTATTTATGAGCAGTGCAACAGAAAAACAATTGGAATTACCCAAGACAACCTTATTAAAAAATCGCAATTTTATTTTTTTATTTCTTGCTGCGTTATTTTCTTCTCCAGGATATTATGTATACTTAATAGGGACAGAATGGTTAATGCTTACATTAAGTGACAACCGATTTTATTTTGGCATGTTATTTCTGGCGGCATCGATTCCTAGGTTACTGTTATTAACTGTTGGCGGAATCGTTGCTGATCGGTTTAATAAACGAACGGTTCTATTTATATCTGATATAACCAGAGCGTTACTTATTCTTCTACTAATCTTTTTAGTTTGGAATGACGTTGTGACTTCCTTTCATTTAATTGCACTTGCAGCTTTGTTTGGGATATCAGATGCATTTAGTTATCCTGCATTAAACGCCCTTACACCTACGATATTAGATGATGACCAATTACAACGAGGGAACTCATTTATTCAAATGACTACACAAGTTAGTCCAATACTGGGGCCGGCTCTTGGTGGAGGAATGATTGCTCTATTAGGATTTGAGGGAGTATTTTCCGTTGCATTCGGTATGTTGCTGATATCATCCATTGCAGTGCTTTTTATTTCATTATCAAAGGATGAAGCGGAAGTAGACAGACCAACACCACTAGAAGATTTAAAAGAAGGTTTTCGATACGCTAGAAAAAATGAACTTGTTATTTCGATCGTTATCGTTGCTGTCTTCATTAATTTTTGTTTTTCGGGACCACTATCAATGGGAATACCGATAATTGTAAAGGATATTTTTGAAGGAAATGCACTAGGACTTGCGACAATTGAAACATCCTTGGGTGTTGGAGCAATGCTCGGAGCAATATTACTCGCCACGATTAAACTAAAGAAACCAGGCTTTGCTTTGATTATGAGTTTAATTTTTCTAGGTATCCTTTATACAATGACAGGATTTTCAACATATCTTTATATAACTGCTGGGATAGTTGCAATAATGGGCTTTTTGATTCAATTAATTAATATTCCATTGATGACGATGTTACAACAAACTACTGAGAAAAAAATGTTAGGCAGAATGATGAGCTTTCTTATGACGGCTTCAACCGGCCTTGTCCCAGTATCTTATCTCGTAACTTCTTTATTAATTGCAGCTGGTATTTCGATACAACTTATTATGATTATTAGTGGAATTTCAGTTACCATTATAGGACTTTACTCCTTAAAAAATAAAACCATTATGCGTTATCAATAATAATAGAAAGAGTGAGGGTTATGAACAATCGATTTGTACGTTTCTTGATTGCATTTATTATTATTCTGGTAGGTGTCGTACTAGTTTTACAGAATCTAGATATGATTGATATAAATGTAAACGGAATTTGGCCGTATATGTATTCCGGCCTTTTCATTATCTTTGGACTAAAATGGTTTGTTGATGATTTGCGGAATGAGGGAGGTAGCTGGATTTTTGGCTCATTTCTATTCATCTTTGGTGCGTTATTAATACTCGGCGAACTACAAGTCATTCATTTCAGTTTTGGTGATTTTTTGAAACTATGGCCATTATTGATTGTTTATATCGGATTCAGCATTATTGGTAAACCGAAACGCAAGAAAAATTTTCAGTTCGTCATTGATACAGAGGATAAGAAACACCATGCATCTAATTCCAAGAAAAAACATGGGAATCGTTTTTCTGTAGGTGATCATCAATTTACGGAACCGAACTGGAAGGTAGAGCCAATGGATTTATTTAATGCAGCTGGAGATTATTATATAGATTTTTCTAAAGCATATATTCCAGAGAAAGAAACACCGATATCAATCAACAGTTGGGCTGGCGATATTCAGATTCTGATGCCTGAGAGTGTCGCGTGCCGAATTGAAGCCACTGTTAAGGCAGGAGAAGTGAATCTGATGGGGCAAACTTCAGAGGGGATTAATCGAACGCTTTATTACGAGTCAGAGGACTATGAAGAGGCGACAAGAAAATTAACCATTACGTTAAAGTTAAAAGCAGGATCTGTACGTGTAGATAAAGTATAATGGAGGTGATAGATCATGCTAAAACGACTTAGTAGTATACGATTTAGTTATATACGTTCACACCTTTATGGAACGTTTTTAACCACAGTTATTTTGTTATCATTTTTATTATCTATTTATGTGTTATTCCAACCACTGTGGTTAACAGCGGAAAGTATTTTTTTGTTTATTGTCACGTATGTTGTATTAGGTTTAGTGCTTTCCTTATACGTTGGATTTAAGTCCAGTGGTGATTTAAAAGAACGTCTTGATTATTTTTCGGTATTAATTACCCAATTTGCAAATGGTAATTATCAATCTCGCGTTTACTTTAACGAAGACGATGAGATCGCTAGAATTGGTAATGAATTGAATGAACTTGGTAATAAAATGCAAAATCAGGTCAAATCATTACAGCGAATGGCAGATGAAAAAGCTGATTTTGCCAAATCTGCCCATAAGGCTGCAGTAATTGAAGAAAGACAACGCCTTGCTCGAGACCTACATGATTCGGTAAGTCAGCAATTATTTGGCGTAACGATGATGGCAGAGGCAGCATTAAAACAATTTGATAAAAATCCAGCAATGGCCAAATCTCAAATGGAGGACGTTGCAGCTAGTTCACTGCAAGCTCAAACGGAGATGCGAGCATTGTTACTGCATCTAAGACCAGTCCATTTATCAGGTGATCCACTTTCGCTTGGACTTCAAAAATTAGTAGATGAGTTGAAACAAAAAAGTGCGATAAATTTCAAATTGAATTTTGACGAATCTATTGAACTACCAGAGACTACAGAAGAACATGTCTTTCGAATTATCCAAGAATCCTTATCAAACATACTACGTCATGCAGAAGCAAACGAAGTGAAGCTTAAAATTCATGCTAGATCAAACGAGCTTTTCATACATATTGCTGACAACGGAAAAGGATTTGATGTGAAGGGAGATTCTAACCGGAAGACTTCGTATGGTTTGAAGACGATGAAAGAACGAAGTGAAGAGCTTGGCGGCACGTTTACGATTCGCTCAATTCAAGGAGAAGGAACGTATATCGATATACGGATTCCGTGTTAATTAAAGGGGGGGTTAGTGATGATACGAGTTGTTGTTGTAGATGATCACGATGTTGTGCGAAAAGGAATTGTTTCGTATTTATTAACTGATGAAACGATTGAAGTAGTTGGGCAAGCAGCTAACGGAAACGATGGTGCGGCATTAGTGCTAAAAGAAAAACCTGACGTTGTGTTAATGGATTTAATGATGGAAAACGGGAGCGGTATTGATGCCACAAAAACGATAACGAATAGTGATGTCAATACAAAAATTATCATCCTTACTAGTTTTTATGATGATAAACAGGTTTTT
Source organism: Virgibacillus sp. GM2-2 (assembly GCF_055329585.1). Classification (NCBI taxonomy): domain Bacteria; kingdom Bacillati; phylum Bacillota; class Bacilli; order Caryophanales; family Bacillaceae; genus Virgibacillus; species Virgibacillus sp. GM2-2. The sequence goes on from NZ_JBUZWC010000025.1 coordinate 26,174, forward strand.
CCAGCAATCGAAGCCGGAGCTTTTAGTTATATTTTGAAAACATCCTCTGCAGATGAAATTGTTACAGCAATTAAGAAAGCTGCTAAAGGTGAAAACGTAATTGAACCAAAAGTAGCAGGGAGAATGATGTCCTCTTTTCGATCTTCTTCCCATAAAGCTCATGATGAGCTAACGGAACGAGAACTGGAAGTTTTAATCTGCATTGGGAATGGCATGACGAATCAGGAAATTAGTGAAAAGCTCTACATCGGCATTAAGACTGTAAAAACACATGTAAGTAACATTCTCGGAAAGCTTGGTGTCCACGATCGGACACAAGCAGCAGTTTATGTTCACAGAAATAACTTAATTTCCTCAGAGGATCTGTAATTTTTGGATCCTCTTTTTTGTGTTTTATCTTGAGGGCTTGTATAATACAACTATATTTTTATAAGGGAGCATACATATATGAATCATTCTAAAGAAGGTGAAACACTTCTATTTATCATATGGGCTCAAAGTTTAGTCGCCATGCTTGGAAGTTTATTCTTTTCTGAGATACTCGGCTACGTTCCATGCGAATTATGTTGGTTTCAACGTATTTTAATGTATCCACTCGTTATCATTTATGGTGCAGCAATGATAAAAAAGAATAGTACAATTGCCCTACCAGGACTTATTATGAGTGGTATAGGTATGTTCGTATCGATTTACCATTACTTAATTCAAAAGCTACCAGCTTTACATGATACGGCAGGTTCATGCGGAATCATACCATGTACCACCGAATACATTAATTACTTTGGATTTATCACTATCCCTTTCCTTGCAGGAACTGCTTTTATTGTGATTTTTGTACTTCATATCATATTACTTAGAAAACTCGGGAGGAAATAAACGATGAAAAAAAAGATGACCATTTTTGCGATAGTTCTTGTTGTTTTATTTGCTGGACTTTATTTTGTTGTTCAATATAAAAATAACCAAGCAATTGATGATAGTGAAAACCCTTATGGGACAACAGATTTACATCAGGCAACAATTGACCAATTAGATGATCCATTGTATCAAAATCAGATATTGCCAGATGAATTAAGCAAGAAGCTTGAAAATGGTGAAACGGTAACGGTATACTTTTATGATCCAACATGTCCGCACTGTCAAGCTACAACTCCAGAACTTGTTCCATTGGCTGAGGAGCTTGGAATCGATGTGAAAAAACTAAATGTTTTAGAGTTTCAGGACGCTTGGAATACGTACAATATTGAAGGTACCCCAACAATTATCCATTTTGAAAATGGGGAAGAAGCAGCTCGTATTAGTGGGGGACAAACGAAAGAACAATTACGTACATTTTTTGAAGAAAATGGTATAGCAAAATAAAAAAACGGAAGCTCCTAAAGTGAGCTTCCGTTTCGTTTTCTTAATGAAAAGATTGTTTTAATGTGTAGTCGTTTGGTAACAATATTGTACTTTGGAATATGGTAGCTTGCCGCTACAGAAAAACATTTCGCTTTCCGCGGGCAACGCCTCAGCCTCCTCGGAAGAAAACCACTTCCTTGAAAAAGAAGAACACTTTTTCTGCGTGCGATGCTTATTCGAGGAAGCTTTCCTTGTCCTGTGGGGTCTTCAGCTGTTGCTCGTCGTGTTGCAAGTGATTTCGGAGATGCTTCACTCCTCGCATGAAACATTGCTTTTCCCGCAGGAGTCTCCATGTTTTTCCTTCGCTGGAATTGCGCACTATTGTTCTTATTTCATTTGTATGATATTGAAGAAACATGAATCACATGCGATTATGGCAGTTGATCTTCGCTGTGGGCAGTCGACTCCTTGAAAAAGAAGATCACTTTTTCTGCGTGCGATGTTGTTTCAGGGAAGTATTCCTTGTCCTGCGGGATTAATAGGCATAGGTGAGACCCCGCGTCTATAGGAAGGCCGACTAAAACCGTCCTTTGCGGACAACGTCGGCATACCCCTTGCCGGGGCAAGGAGGCTCACCAGCCGCCCTATGGTGCGCGACTGCCCGCAGCGGAAATCAATGTTGCTGATACATAAGCATGAATTTTCACTAGTTCGCAGTTTTCTTCAAATACGAGTTTGACAAGCTACAATATTCAGGAAAAGGATCTGATGGATAGGATGGGATGTTTGCGGACCCAGAATCCTTTATTCCCTTTAGATTAGCTAATATTAGGCAAGAATCGGACAGACGATTCGCTATTTAGGTGAAAAGACCTTGTAAACAAGGATTTTTAGTGAAATAAGGGCCCTGGTGTCCGCAAACATCCTAATATAGACCATTTCTTTACAAATAGCGGATCTCCTGTCCGTAACAATTGGGCAGCTCGTCGTACGCATGAATAAATTGAAACTTTTAATCCATATCTACCATATGATAACTTGTAACATACGGCTTATCAGCAAAATACGCTGGAGGTTTTACATCACCGCCACCTTGCTGATGCTGTTTTTTAAAGGAATCTGAGTTTTTCCAGTTATCGAAATCCTCAATAGTGACCCATTGGGTTAACACTACGTATCTATTTCCTTCTAGCGGTCGTAAAAGACGAAACGCTTGGAAACCAGGTTCTGAACCAATTGCAGAGCTTCGTTGTTTAAATCTTTCCTCAAACGGTGTCTTTCCTTCCTCAGTAACTGTAATGTTGTTCATCACAACAAAACCTTTTTGTTCAATAGTTCCTATGTTTTCAAGTATTTCATATCCTCTGCCAGAGGCGAAGATATTTTCGCTTTTATTTTCGTAATAAGCTAAGGCGCTGTTACCACTATTCATTAAGTAAAATTCAATTTCGGGATGGTCATTCACTATTTTTTTTATGAATTCTAATGTACCATTTGTCATAAAAGCTTTCATTTTCGATTTGTCCCCTTTCCACTTTCTCTTCTTCATAATACCCGATTCATCAAATGTTAATCCATTACAGACTATAATTATAAGAAACAGTATGCTTTTCCAATGTTGAAAACTGTCGTATACTGTATGTTGTAACTGGTTATAGGGTTATGTGCAGAGGTGAACAAGTGTTAATGAGTCGGATTAAAAACGTGATAAAAAAGATAAATATGAAGCATGTTGCTCTCTTATTCGGATTAGTGATATTTTTGGGCATCGCAGGATATCTTATGATTCTCTATGGAGGAAATCTAGTAGTGAATGAGGAAGATCTTATTCTTGATGCAACTACTACAATTGAAACCAAAAAGGGGGAAGTAATTGGTGAATTATATAATGAAAACAGAACGGTTGTATCGATTGAGCAGATTCCAAGACATGTGCAGGAAGCGTTTGTTGCAATAGAGGATCGACGTTTTTATGAGCATGCAGGGGTAGACTTTCAATCTGTCATGCGAGCCGTTTATCGAGATATTATTGCATTCGACAAGGTGGAAGGTGCCAGCACGATCACCCAACAGTTAGCCAAAAATCTTTTTTTACACAATGACAAAACGTGGATGCGCAAAACAAAAGAAGTAATGGCCGCCATTTATCTTGAGCGAAACTTTACTAAAAAACAAATATTGGAATTATACTTAAATGAAATTTATTTTGGATCAGGTGTATATGGAATCGAAGAAGCTTCACAGTTATTTTTTTCAAAATCTGTAGAAGATTTAACATTAACTGAAGGTGCCATGTTAGCAGGACTTGCTAAGGCTCCGAATGGCTATTCACCCATTCATCACCCAGAAAAGGCGTTGGCCAGGCGCAATGTTGTACTACTAGCAATGGACCAAGCTGGGAAGATTACGACAGAAACACGTATTCAAGCACAAGAAAAGACGTTAGGTTTGGATGTTGCAAAAGAGAATCCAACACCATGGATAGATAGCTACATTGACCTAGTAATAAAGGAAGCAGCTGATGAATACCAGCTATCAGTCGATGCATTGCAGCGTGGAGGATATCGAATAGTTGTAAGTATGGACCCTAAAATTCAACAAATTGCGTTCAAACAGTTTAAAAATGGTCAATATTTCCCAGGAAATACTGAGGGTGTGGAAGGCGCCTTTGTTATGATGAATCAGGAACAAGGTGAAATTGTAGCTGCTATCGGCGGTAGGTCGTATGAGCTCGGTGATTTAAATCGTGTAACCGTTAAACGCCAGCCCGGATCGACTATAAAGCCAATAGCTGTCTATGGGCCAGCAATGATGAAAAAGGAATATAGTCCTTATACATTAATTCCAGATCAAAAGGTTAGTATCAATGGATATACGGCTGAAAATGTTCTAGGTAATTATGAGGGTACGGTATCTATTTATGAAGCGCTAAGAGTTTCCAAAAATGTTCCGGCTGTTTGGCTACTTGATGCAATTGGGATTGACTATGCAAAATCATATTTGGAGAAAATGAATATTTCAATAGAAGATGATGGACTGGCGATTGCTTTAGGTGGACTGTCTAAAGGGTTAACCCCAAAAAAGATGATTGAGAGCTTTCGGCCATTTATTCATTCAGGAAAATATATTGAATCACATACCATTACACAAATTTACGACCGAAATAATAAATTGATCTACAAGGCAAATTATGATGAAACAAACGTTTTTAGTGAACAAGTTGCATGGTATATGACTGAAATGTTAAGAGAGATAGTTAATTCAGGGACTGCAGAAGCTGGAGAATTTGATAAGGCATTAGCTGGAAAGACTGGTTCCACACAACATCCATTTGTCGAAGGGCAATATAAAGATGCATGGTTTGTCGGCTACACACCGCAATATGTTAGTGCACTATGGATGGGTTATGATCGCTCAGATGAACATCATTTTTTAACAGAAGGAAGCTCGTATCCGACGATGCTAACAAAGGCAATCTTAAATGAAATGGATAAACAACAGTCACTAGCCACTTCTTTTGAAAAACCAGACGGTGTTGACGCATTACCAGAACCAATTGATTTACCAGAAATAAAGCAATTAGAAGCTTCTTACGTTTTCGGTGGGTTCTCTTTAGTAAAAGGTAAACTAACTTGGAAGAAGGCAGATGATAATCGTATCGTTTATCGTATATACAAAGAACAGGATGGTGTTGATAAACGAATCGGTGAAGTAAGTGGAAAAAATGAATTTATCATTGAAGATGTACCATTATTACAGGCTACATCGTATTATGTCGTTCCTTATAATCCATTAACGAAAGTTGAAGGTGTAAGGTCAAAGACAGTGGAATTGTCGCTGTAATCGACAAATTGATGACAATCAACTGCGTTTGCTATACAGCTATGTTGGAAATCGATATAGTAGATAGTGGAGTTAAGCTGCGAAAAAGGGTGAAAAACATGTTAAAACAAATGGACGATACGATTATTAAGGCATACAATGGCGAAAAAACGAACCATGTCCCAGCATGGTTTATGCGTCAAGCCGGACGATCGCAAAAAGAGTACAGAGAAATCAAGGAAAAATATTCCTTATTTGAAATTACACATCAACCGGAGTTATGCGCATACGTAACCCGGTTGCCTGTTGAAAATTATGGTGTAGATGCTGCAATTTTATACAAGGATATTATGTCTCCACTTCCCGCTATTGGGGTAGATGTGGAAATTAAAAAGAATATCGGCCCAGTTATTCACAATCCAATTACGAACTATCAGGATGTGGAGAAACTTGGAACAATCAATCCAAAAGCAGATGTACCTTATGTATTAGATACGATTAAATTGCTTACTGAGGAACAGCTATCTGTTCCTTTAATTGGATTTAGTGGTGCACCATTCACATTGGCAAGCTATATGATAGAAGGCGGTCCATCAAAAAATTATCATAAAACAAAAGCATTTATGTATCGTGAACCAGACGCATGGTTTTCATTAATGGACAAACTAGCTGACATGGTAATTACGTACGTAAAAGCGCAAATTGATGCTGGTGCAAAGGTTATTCAGTTGTTTGATTCTTGGGTAGGTACGTTAAATGCTTCCGATTATCGAATTTTTATTAAACCAGCGATGCAACATATCTTTAGTGAATTACAAAAAGAAAATGTGCCATTGATTCTATTTGGTATTAATTCCAGACATTTGTTACTTGAGTGGAATGACCTACCTGTTGATGTTATTGGACTTGACTGGCGAACGTCGATTAAAGAAGCAAGGCAAATTGGTGTTACGAAGGTATTGCAAGGTAATTTAGATCCAGCTTTATTGTTAGCTGACTGGAACACGCTTGAAGAACGAATTAAGGCCATTCTTGAACAAGGAATGCAACAGCAAGGCTATGTATTTAATTTGGGACATGGTGTAACACCGGAAATAAAACCAGCTGTACTAAAAAAGGTAACAGAATTCGTGCATAGCTATTCGAAGCGATAACGAAATTGTAAAACGAGGTGTTTGAAATGGGAAAGAAAAAAATGGGATTATTGGTGATGGCTTATGGCACACCATATACGGAAGAAGATATAGAACCTTACTATACACATATTAGACATGGTCGAAAACCATCACCAGAAGCATTGCAGGATTTGACCGATCGTTACAAAGCAATTGGTGGTATTTCACCGCTTGCAAAAGTTACGGATGAACAGGCTAAAGCACTGGAAACAAAGTTAAATGAAGTCCAAGATGATTTTGATTTTCATGTGTATATAGGTTTGAAGCACATCGTGCCGTTTATTGAGGACGCTGTTCAGAAAATGGCTGAAGATGGTATAGAAGAAGCTGTGTCACTTGTTCTGGCACCACATTATTCAACGTTTAGTGTGAAGTCCTATAACAAACGAGCAAATGATGAAGCAGAAAAACAAGGAAACCTATCCATTACATCTGTGGAAAGCTGGTATGATGCTCCCGGCTTCATCAATTATTGGGCAGACCAAATAAATGCTGTGTATGAGAAGATGTCTTCAGAAGAGAGAGAAAAAGCTGTACTAGTTGTTTCTGCACACAGTTTACCGGAGAAAATTTTGCAAAATGGTGACCCATACCCAGAACAATTAAAGGAAACTGCACGTTTAATTTCAGAAGCAACTGGAATAACAGACTATGAAATTGGCTGGCAAAGCGAAGGGAATACTCCAGATCCATGGCTCGGACCAGATGTACAAGACTTAACACGTGATCTCTATAAGCAAAAAGGATATCGTTCCTTTGTATACGCGCCAGTTGGATTTATTGCAGATCATTTAGAGGTTTTATATGATAACGATTATGAATGTAAAGTTGTCTGTGATGAATTAGGTGCTACGTATCATAGACCGGAAATGCCAAACGTACACCCAGATTTCATTGCGACACTTTCTAATGTTGTATTAAAAAAAGTAAAGCGTGATGCGTAATGGTAAATAAAGAAATCGTAATCGTTGGCGGTGGGATAACAGGGTTATCTGCCGCCTATTATTTACAAAAAGAGATAAAAGATAAGCTCTTACCTTATCGTGTGAGACTAGTAGAAGCAACTGACCGTTTAGGGGGCACCATTCGAACTGTAAAAGAGGATGGTTTCACAATCGAGCGTGGTCCGGATTCTTTTTTGTCTAGAAAAACGCCGGCAGTAAAGTTGGCCGAAGAAGTCGGGTTAAGTGATCACTTAGTACGGAATGGCACTGGCCAATCCTATATTTTGGTTAACAATAAACTACATAAGATGCCAAGAGGATTCCATATGGGAATTCCAACAAGTATTCGTTCACTATTTTTTTCTCCACTTTTTTCAACACGAGGGAAAGTACGAGCTGCGATGGATTTAATCTTGCCTAAGAGTAAAAGTATGGAGGATCAGTCTTTAGGAGGGTTTCTCCGCCGTCGCTTTGGGAATGAGTTAGTAGATAACTTAATAGATCCTTTATTGTCAGGAATCTATTCGGGTAATATCGATAATATGAGTCTAATGGCAACGTTCCCGAATTTTTATCAGCTTGAACAGCAACATAAGAGTCTAATTAGGGGATTGAAACGTACCCTTCCGAAGCCTACAGGTTCAAAGAAAAAGAAGAGTGGAATGTTTTATTCCTTCCAAGATGGACTCGAATCATTAGTAGAACGTTTAGAAGTGAAACTTGGTAATGAGATAGTTTCGTTAAATGCTGCTGTCGATCATGTAGAAAAAAAGGAGCATGGTTATCATTTACTTTTGAGTAATGGACAAGTGTATAAGGCGGATGCAATTATTATGACCACGCCACATTACACACTACCAAAGGTATTTAGTCAGTATGACTTTTTCCATGCTTTTGATGAAGTACCGTCTACTTCTGTAGCAAACGTCGCATTGGCGTTTGATAAATCAGCCATCAAGAAAGATATAGATGGAACCGGATTTGTTGTTTCTAAAACGAGTGATTATCGCATAACGGCTTGTACGTGGACACATAAAAAATGGCCAAATTCGACCCCCGAGGGTGCCGCATTAGTACGCTGCTATGTCGGACGACCAGATGATCAAGGAGTAACAGATTTATCAGATAAAGAAATAACAGAAATTGTGCTGAAAGATTTAAATAAAATCATGCATATAACCCAAGATCCAATTTTCAGTGTGATTACCCGCTGGAAGGACTCTCGTCCACAGTATACAGTTGGACATACCGAACGAAATGCTAACGTGCGTAGTGAAATGATGAAGGAACTCCCAGGCGTTTATCTCGCCGGTAGTTCGTTCGAAGGTGTGGGTGTTCCTGATTGTATCGAACAAGGGGAAAAGGCTGTAAAAGATGTATTAGAATATCTAAAATAATAGCGAAAAGGTGCTCATGCGTTATGTGAGCACCTTTTCTTATGTGGTTGCGATTAGAAAAAGTTGTTTACTCGTAAGTCTTTTCCAATTCGTCAATTAGCGTTCCAATGTATGAAACAGCTGTACGGATTGCGTCAGGTTTTGACATGTCAACTCCTACCATTTTTGCAAGCTCTTGTGGAGTTTTTGTGCCACCTGCTCGCAATACATCTAACCAACGATCAACAGCTGGTTGACCTTCCTCACGGATTTTCTCTGCAACAGCAGTAGAGACCGTTAACCCTGCGGAATAGGTATATGGGTATAAACCCATATAATAGTGTGGCTGACGCATCCACGTTAATCCAGCACCTTCGTCAAAGACAACGCTGTCACCCCAGAATTGTTCTAATGCTTCTTGTTTTTGCTTACTCAAAACAGAAGCTGTTAATGGTGTACCTTCTTCGGCAAGTTTGTATACTCGGCGTTGAAATTCGCCTTCTAATAGATGGGTGACAAAATTGTGATAATAAGTACCAAGTAATTGCGTAATAACCCAACGTTTCATTCGCTTATCGTTCGTATTTTTCATTAAGTGATCGGCTAGTAACAACTCATTGAGTGTTGATGGTGCTTCTACAAAATAGGTGGAAGGTCTTGTGTTTACGAGTGATTGATTTTTACCAGCTAAATAGAAATGCCCAGCGTGACCGAGTTCATGAGCTAGAATAAAAGCTCCACGCATGTTGTCCGTCCACGTAATTAATATATATGGATGAACCCCGTACGGACTCGAACAGAATGCACCGGTTGCTTTTCCGACATTATCCGCTAGGTCAACCCAACGATCCTGAACACCTTTTTTCATAATTTCACTATATTCATTTCCCATTACCTGTAAGGCCTCTAGTATGGTAGAAGTCGCTTCCGCATAGGTTGTTTCTGGATTGAAATTTGGATCAAGTGGTGCCTTTAAGTCACAGTAACGTAATTCTTCTAGACCAAGTTCTCGTGCTTTTAATCGTGCGAACTTTCGCATATGTGGTGCAAGTTCGTCTTGTATGATGTCTAGCTGATTATGGTACATCTCTTCTGTAACTTGTTGTGAGTGTAAAAGCATTGCTGTCACTGAATCATAGGACCGAATCCGTGACATGGTAACTTGTTTTGTTACTTCTGTTGCATAAGTTGCAGCATACGTGTTTTTGTACCGATTTAATGTTTTGATAAACGAATCATATGCTTGTCTACGAAGTTTAGTGTCAGATGATAGCTCATAGCGATCTTCGTATAGGGCGGCCGACATTGGTAATTCCTCACCAGCGTCAGTTGTAATCGAGTCAAAATCCATATCCGAGGATTTACTTCGACTATAAATCATGTAAGGTGCACTGTGAACTTCGCTTAAGGATGCTAACGTTTCTTCAATTTCAGGTGATAATGTATATGGCTTCTTCTCAATAATGTCATGAAGCATTTTTTTATAAGGCTGTAACGCTTCTTTTTCGTCTAGGTATTGTTGTAGCGTATCAGTTGATAAGGATAAAAGTTCTGATTCAACAAAAGATAGTTTTGCCCCAATCTGTGCTAATACAGAAGAAACACGTGCAGCATCGGCTTGGTTGTCAGCGTCAGAACCGTCAGCATTTGCTCGTAAGCTAGCATATGTAGCAACGTGGATCACTTTTTTCTCGAAGTTTTCAAGTGTTGTTAAACATTCCACCAGTACTGTAGCACTTGTTCCAAGCTTCCCTTTATATTTCGTTACCGATTCTATCTCTTCTTGGATTTCTTTTAATGCAACCTCCCAATCGGATTTGGAAGCAAATAAGTCTTTTAAATCCCATGTGTTTTCCTCAGGTACTTCGTGTCGTTTCATTCTTCTCGTTTGAGTTGTCATGATCATACCTCCCCAAAATAATTCGGAACTCTAATTAAAAGTATAAAACATATTTGGTGAGAATGATATGATTTTTCAGATACTTCATTAAAAAAATAAACAGCTACTAGGATAGCTGTTAAGTGGAAATAACGTTATTGTTTATAGTACAGTTGATGTGAATTGCGAAGTAATGAAAAATTCAAGCTAGGGGTAATTGCGATATTGATACTCGTTACGGCCAGGGCTGGTGAAGTAACACCTTCGAGCGTACTGGAATAATTACGGTTGCGTGCGGGGGCCCGGGGTGCAGCTAGCGGACACACGATTCCTTATTTGTGAAAAATGAGGGTAAATGCAGTCGTTATCGGACTCAGGATACCTTATTCGGGTAAAAACAGTTGAAAAACATGTTTTTTAGCTGAATAAGGCATCGTGTGTCCGTTAATCTATAAAATAAAGAGCCAAAAAGGTAAATAAGGCATTCTCAGTCCGATACCAAACAAGCTTTTTGATTTAGTTTTACAGTTGAAGGAAATTGTGAACTAATGAAAACTTAAATTTAGACCGCTACGGAAAAACACTGCGCTTTCCGTGGGTAGCTGATGAGCCTCCTTGCCCCG
>NZ_JBUZWC010000026.1:0-22074 GCF_055329585.1 Virgibacillus sp. GM2-2
GGCGTTGAAGTGTTCATTGCTTATGACGACAGCTTCTAGGAGCCGCAGCTAGACAGAGAAAAGCGGAAGCGACTGTTCAGCGGACTTAAATAGGATCTGTATTTGCATTCATAACCGAGCGCATTAAATATAATGCGTATTCATTGCCTTGTTTTTCATTTGAAGCCGTACAGTTTTCTGGTATCTCGAGAGCATATTCGTACATATAGGCATCCTTTGCTGTAAACAGGATACATATGTCACCGGCAATACCTGCTAAAATAAGTCTATTTATACCGAGTTCATGCAATAACGATTGTAAAGGTGTTTGAAAAAAAGCGGAATGCTTTGGTTTTATTAAAAAATAATCCTTTGAATCAGGTCTCATTGCTTTCATAATGTCTTGATTTTGATCATTCTCACAAAAATTAATGAGCGCTTCAAAATCTGCGTTCCATGTATCGTAATGGTCGTTAACATAAATGGTGGGAAGATCATTATCCTTAGCAAATTTCTTCAACCGCTGAAGGTGTGGTAAAATTTCTTCCGTATGTTCCAGTAGTTTTTCTCCACGATCGAAATTAAAATCATTTATAATATCAATGAAAACTACGGCTGTATGTTGTAGGTTTGATTCCATACATATTCTCCTTTTTTTATTTCTATATTAATCTTTTCCTAAACAAAATTTTTAAAACCAGGTGGTGTTCGAATCATGGATGAGCTATTTATGAAAGAAGCAATAAATCAAGCCAATTTAGCTAAAGAAAAAAATGAAGTGCCCATTGGTGCAGTAATTGTTTTTCAAAATGAAGTAATCGCGAGAGGATACAATATCCGTGAAACGGAACAAACCACTTTATCGCATGCTGAATTAATTGCAATTCAGGAGGCGAATGAAAAAATTGGCAGTTGGCGATTAGAAGATTGTACCCTGTATGTGACGCTAGAGCCATGTCCGATGTGTGCGGGAGCGATTGTTCAGTCAAGAATCAAACGTGTCGTATTTGGAGCATTCGATCCAAAAGCAGGGTGTGCTGGATCGTTGATGAATTTGTTGGAAAACCCTCGTTTTAATCACCAGGTAGAGCTTGAAGGTGGTGTGCTAGAGGAAGAGTGTAGTCGGTTATTGACCAATTTTTTTAAAGAATTACGAATGAGGAAACGCAATTTAAGGTAGTTTTTTATCGAGTTTCCATATGTTTCTCTTGGGTGTACAGGTTGCATTTTCCCATAAAAAACCGTATAATGGACTTTGCCGTGCTAAGTGGGGAGGTAGCGGTGCCCTGTACTCGCAATCCGCTATAGCGAGACCGAATTCCTATCTGAGGTGTGACAGCTTTATGGTCTGCCGTAAGGGATTGGTGTTGACGTTTAGGTCCTGCGCAACAGAAACTCATGAATCCTGTCAGGTCCGGAAGGAAGCAGCAGTAAGTGATCATTTCTGTGTGCCGCGGGGAAGCCTAGGCCGAGCCATGAACTTACGTAACGCATAGGGCTGTCATATCGATGGTAGGTGCACGGTATACATAAACGGTAAGTAAAGTCTTTGTCAGAGCAACTGGCAAAGACTTTTTATATTTGTTATCACTATGGTTCACATTCACCCCCAAATTCGGGTATAATTAGATTGAAATAACAAAGGGGTACAGCCATTATGAGCTATCAAGCATTATATCGCGTATGGCGTCCGAAGAATTTTACGGATGTTGTGGGACAATCACATATCACACGTACATTGCAAAATGCGATTGAACAGGAAAAGTTTTCGCATGCTTATCTTTTTTCTGGACCACGTGGTACCGGAAAAACGAGTGCTGCAAAAATTTTTGCAAAAACAATTAACTGTGAGAAAGCACCTGTTCGTGAGCCTTGTAATGAGTGTGCGGCTTGTCGTGGAATTCAAGACGGCTCCATTTCCGATATAATTGAAATGGATGCGGCATCACATACTAGCGTTGAGGATATTCGCGAAATTCGAGACAAAGTAAAATATGCATCAAGTGTTGTTCCCTACAAAGTGTACATTATTGATGAGGTTCACATGATATCTGTTAGTGCGTTTAATGCATTGTTAAAAACGCTGGAAGAGCCACCAAAGCACGTAGTATTTATTTTAGCAACGACAGAGCCACATAAAATTCCACTTACGATTATTTCACGTTGCCAGCGTTTTGACTTTAAACCAATTTCTAGTCAAGCAATCGTCGAACGTATGAATACGATTATGGATCAGGAAGAAATCTCTGTATCGCCTGATGCACTTGAAACGGTAGCATTGGCTGCTGAGGGTGGTATGCGTGATGCGTTAAGTATTCTTGATCAGGCAATATCGTATAGTGGTGAAAGTGTAACATTACAGGACGTCCTTGCTGTAACAGGTGGAGTTTCGCAGCAAGTACTTACAGATATTGTTGAAAAAATGTACAAACAAGAGGTTCAAGCTGCATTACAATTGTTAGACGAAATAATTCAAAATGGAAAAGATCCAGGTAGGTTTGTTTTCGATCTTATTTACTTCCTGCGTGACTTACTGCTGTATCAAAGCGCGCCATCGTTAGAAGGAATCTTAGAACGGGCGATGATCGATGATCGTTTTAAAGCGTTGTCAGAGCTTGTTACAGTTGATTGGATTCAACAAGCAATTATGCAGTTGAATCAATGTCAGCAGGAAATTAAATGGAGTAACAGTCCAAAAGTTTTCATCGAAATTGCTATATTGAGTTTGGCAACAAACGGTCAAACAGCGGTTGAAGGTGCAACAGTAGCTAACTCCTCGGTGAATGATGAGGCGGTTCAAAAGCTGACGAGTAAAGTGGAGATGCTTGAAAAAGAATTGCAGAAGGTTATTAATCAAGCCGCAGCAACTGCACAAGCGCCTGTAAAAGAGACTAGACGGGTACAACCAAGAGGATCAAGGAATGGTTACAAGACACCATATGAAAAGATCCGTCACGTATTGCAGGAAGCTGAAAAGGCATCGTTAAAGCATGTTCACTCACAGTGGGCATCATTCTTAAATGCACTAAAGATGACAAATGCACCCGCTCATGCGACTATACAAGATAGTAAGCCTGCTGCAGCATCAGATAAAGCACTAGTTGTTGCGTTTAAATATGAGATCCATTGCTCATTATTCCTAGATAATCGGGAGACCGTCGAATCCGTTCTAACCAAGTCAATTGGTAAGGAACTAACCATTATCCCTATTCCGGAGAGTAATTGGCAAGAGTTACGAAATGAATATATTAACAAACAAGATAACACAACCAATCAGCAAGAAGAAACGGCTGATCCATTAATTGAGGAAGCGCGTAAATTGGTTGGCGATGGTCTGTTAGAAATAAAAGATTAAAACAATATAGGAGGATGTACACATGAAAGGTAACATGGGAAACATGATGAAACAAATGCAGAAAATGCAAAAGAAAATGATGAAAGCACAGGATGAGCTACATGAAATGACGTTTGAAGCAACTGCTGGCGGTGGAATGGTAACTGTAGCAGCAAACGGTAAAAAAGAAATTATAGACGTTCAAATTAAAGAAGAAGTTGTAGATCCTGATGATGTAGATATGCTTCAAGATTTAATTCTTGCTGCAACAAACGACGTATTAAAGCAAATTGAAGATAAAACAAATGAAACGATGGGACAATTCACAAAAGGTATGCCTGGAGGAATGTTCTAGGAGGCACATGAATGTATTATCCAGAACCGATTTCTAAACTGATTGACAGCTTCACAAAATTGCCAGGGATTGGACCCAAAACAGCAGTCCGGCTGGCATTTTTTGTTTTGAATATGAAGGACGATGATGTACTTAATTTTGCGAATGCATTAGTGAATGCAAAGCGTGAGCTAACACATTGTTCGATTTGCGGACATATAACCGACCAGGACCCATGCTCGATTTGTTCGGATGAATCACGCGATCAATCGATCATTTGTGTGGTACAGGATCCAAAAGATGTTATTGCAATGGAAAAAATGAAAGAATTCAGGGGTAAATATCATGTGCTCCACGGTGCTATTTCACCAATGGACGGTATAGGACCTGAAGATATCAATGTACCTGATTTAATTAATCGTCTAAAAGATGAAGACGTAGACGAACTAATTCTTGCTACAAACCCAAACATCGAAGGGGAAGCAACTGCGATGTATATTTCACGTCTGGTTCGACCATCAGGCATTCGTACGACGCGAATTGCTCATGGATTGCCTGTAGGCGGTGACCTGGAATATGCAGATGAAGTAACGCTATCAAAAGCGTTAGAGGGACGAAGAGAATTGTAGAAATTAGGTGAAAGCATGGGGAGAAAAATAAAGAAAAAGCATGTGGATGAAGAATTGCTTGATACCATATTTATTTTAGAAAGAGACTGGAAAACAATCGAATCGATTGTGGCACAAAGCATTGAGCCAACAACCAATGCTATTTACCGGGAAAAATTTGCACAAGCAAAATATTTATTTTTGTTACGTGAAGCAAGGCATCGAAAAATAAGTGCTATTCGATACGATTAATATGCGATCTTTGCGTGGTTACGGACACCAGAGCCGCTATTTGTGTGAAAATGGGGTAATTGTTGATGCTCGCGGACATTAGGTTCGTTAATTTGTTAAAAAGCAATCATTCCGGTGCCTTTTTACGTAAATAGCGCACCTGGTGTCCGTTTCGTGCTTAAAAATAGGTAAATTAATGGAAATAGCAGCTTCTGTGTCCGCATACTGCAACGTGATTCAATGTCGTCTTCACTTTTCTTTGTCTAGCTACGTGGGCTAGCGACTCGAGACGTAAGCAATAGACACTTCGAGCACAAGTTCAGTGCTCTGCGGTCTCTTACTTACGCTTGTCGTCGCTGGGCAAGCCCACTCCACTTTTCTTGATCCAGCTGTGGCTCCTAGCGCCTAGCAAATAGTTAGTCAGGATGAACGTGCGGAAGGTTCCCCGAACTTTTCACCTGCCTATCTATTTGTACGTCGCTAAACAGTCGCCTCCACTTTTCTATCCATTTCTTGTTCTTTTTCCTTGTTTTTTTTCATATGTAGTAGAAAGGGACAAGGGAAGGAGTAGATGTGCTTGAGTTCAACAATCATTATTTCTGTAATCGTATGTTTAATTGTACTCGTATTATTCATTGGCGCTCCGCTTAAACCAATGCGTTTTGTCGGACAAGGTATAGTTAAATTGGCAATAGGTGTGTTATTTTTATTTTTCTTAAATGTTTTTGGTGGCGCAATTGGCCTTCACATACCTATTAATCTGTTTACAACAGCTATTGCTGGTTTTCTTGGGTTATTTGGATTAGCCTCGCTGACAGCAATTCATATTTTTCTAATTGTGTAGTACAGACACATTTCTGTTTTTCCCTCATATACATAAGAAAGAAAGTTTCATTGATTAAAAATCTATGTATATATTTCGTTAGATTAGGAGATACTAAACTAACGGAGGTGGGAAAATGAAATCAACTGTAGCAATGGAATGCTGTGGCATTTGTGAAGAGCAAAAAGAAAGAGGAATTCATTTATACACACTATTTATATGCTGTGAATGCGAGCAGAACATTATTCATACCGAACCGAGAGAAGAGAAATATAACTATTACCTACAAAAATTAAAAAATATGAATCAACCAAGGTTATATTCATAGAAATCTTAAGCTTTTGCACTGTGCAAAGGCTTTTTTTGTTTCAAAATTTTTTAATTCAATGAGTAGAAAACGAACAAATGACACAACATAATGATACATATGTTGAAAGGTTATTTTCTAAAGCTTAATTTTTTTAACAAAAAATATACGTAAACTGTGAACTATTTTGAGCATTATAATCGCTCCAGAAATACACTATGTTTTCCCGAAGGCTTGCGCTGGACCTCCTCACTTCTAGGACGCCGTTTGATATCGGACTGAGGATTCCTTATTTGCCTTTTTTAGCGTTATTTTGAGGATTATCGGACACACGATTCCTTATTCGACTTAAAAACACAATTTTTAACTGTTTTTACCTAAATAAGGAATCCTGAGTCCGATGACGATCGCATTTACCCGTATTTTACTTAAATAAGGAATCGTGTGTCCGCTAGCTGCCTTCCCGCGTGCATGTAATCATTCCAGTACGCTCAAAAATGTTACTTCCTAGTCTTGCCCGCATCGAAAATTAACGTTGTTATTACCATAAGCATGAACATTCACTAGTTCGCAGTTTCCTTCAACTATGAAAATTGAATGGCAGTAAAATTTACGAAAAAGCATCTGATAAAGATTAGTGAAAGGAGTTCATTATGAAAGAACTATTTGGACTTTTAAAAAAGGGAAGTCGTTCAGCTTTATGGGCTAGTATTATGAACACAATTATTGCTATTATAAAAGGAATTACATATTTTATTACAGGCAATGTGGCGATGTTTGCGGAAATGATGCACAGTATTGGTGATGCAGCGAACCAGTTTTTCGTATTTACCGGATCTGCTCTCAGTAAAAAAGCGCCGACTGAACGTTTCCCGGGAGGTTTCGCCCGTTTAGTTAATTTGGTGTTACTCGGTGCAGTTATCATTGTTGGTGTGTTGGCCTATGAAACGGTAAAAGAAGGTATTCATCATATTATGGAACCGCCTGAAGGTAACGAGTGGTTTTGGTTAAACATTTCGGTCTTAGGGGTTGCAGCGATTTTAGAAGCTGTTGTTTTGTATAAAGCGATGAAGGAAATTACAGACGATTTGTTTGATGAAAAAATGACAGGGTTTAAAGTAGTAACAGAGAGTTTTAAAAACATGGGGAAAGCTAAACCTGCTACGAAGCTTGTGTTTTTGGAAGATTTGGTTGCGATGCTTGGCGCAATTATCGCTATTATAGGTATCGTAATTGCCACCTATACGCCATTTCATTCAGCGGAAGGATACGCTTCAGTAATCATCGGCCTCATGTTATTCTATGTTGTCGGTCGAATTTTTCTTGATAATGCTGCTGGTGCCTTGGGAGTAGCTGATCAGGAGATGGAAGATAAGATAGGTGAACTTGTCTATTCAGAACCACATGTAAAGGATATTCGTACCCTAATGGTTGTGAAGGAAGGGGACGAGCTACACGTCGAACTAAAGCTTGAATTTGACGCAAATATGACCGTATCAGAAGCGGATAAAATTCGCGATGGAATAGAGAAGAAAATCTTAAAGGAAAAAGGTGTAACGGAAGTAATTATTGAAACCGATGTAGCCGATCAGGAACAAAGCTGGAAAGGTTCGAAAAAAGAGCAGTAGGAATTTTTATAAATAAAAAGGGGTATAGAAGTGAAACGAAATCATAAAGAAACACCACTTTATACAAAATTAAATGAATTTGCTAGCAATGATCCGATTTCGTTTCATGTGCCCGGTCATAAAAATGGTACTATTTTTTCTGAACATGCAAAGAAAAAGTTTCAGTCTATATTATCAATTGATGCAACTGAATTAACCGGTCTCGATGATTTACATGCTCCAGAAGCTGTAATTGCTGAGGCGGAAGATCTTGCTGCTAATTATTTTGGTGCTGAACGCACTTTTTTTCTAGTTGGTGGTAGTACTGCTGGTAACTTGGCAATGATTCTCTCTGTTTGTTCAATTGGTGAGAAAATGATTGTTCAGCGTAACTGTCATAAGTCTGTGATGAATGGCCTAGAGTTGGCGGGCGCACGACCTATATTTGTCGCGCCAGAGTATGACGAAACGGTACATCGATATACGAATCCGTGTATCCAATCTATGAAACAAGCAATTGATGAAAATCCTGATGCCAGGGGGATTGTTTTAACCTACCCAGACTATTTTGGACGAGCATTTGACATAAAAACAATCATTGATTATGCGCATCATCGTGGTATTCCTGTATTAATTGACGAGGCACATGGTGTTCATTTTTCACTCGGGAAGCCTTTTCCGGAATCTGCATTGGAGTTGGGTGGGGATGCAGTTGTTCAATCTGCGCACAAAATGGCTCCAAGTATGACGATGAGCTCTTATTTGCATGTGAAGTCTTCTATTGTATCGGAGCGGAACGTCAGTCGTTTTTTACAAATGCTTCAGTCAAGTAGTCCATCCTATCCATTGATGGCCTCACTAGATTTGGCACGATCGTTTTTAGCAACAAAAGATAATGAAACGATTGCTAGGATTATAGAAAGTGTCCACCAGGTACGATCCATTCTCGCAGAAAGCAGTTTGTGGGATGTTCTACCGAATTCCTCTTTAGATGATCCATTAAAGATTACGTTACAAGTTAGACAAGGTTTATCAGGATTTAAGGTTTCAAAAGCTTTTGAAAAACAGAACATGTATCCTGAACTTGCATCACATAACCAAGTACTACTTATTCATGGACTCGGAATTTTTACGGAAATAAATCACTTACGGGTTTCCATAAAAAGAGTCGAAGAACAATTAAAAATAGTGGACAAGCATGCTACAATAGAGATAGGAAATTTATTTTCTCAACCGATAGGAAAGCTAGCGATGGATTACATCGAAATGAAGAATCAGCCAAGTGAAAAAGTACCGTTAGAATCGTCTGAAGGCACTATTGCTGCTGAATCTATTATCCCTTACCCGCCAGGAATTCCATTAATTTTGCGGGGGGAGCGAATAACGAAAAATCACATAGCTATTGCTAGGCAATTGATGCATCAAGGTGCTCGAATACAAATGACTGATATAAATAAAGGTATTTTTATATTTAAAGGAGAAGAATTATCGTGAGTGGATTTTTTATTACGCTAGAAGGTGGAGAAGGCGCTGGTAAGACATCCATTCTTCAGCCCATTGAACAAGCATTAACAGAAAAAGGGTATAACGTAGTAGTGACGCGTGAACCAGGTGGAATAGAAATTGCGGAGAAAATCAGACATATTATTTTGGATCCAGACCATACAGCAATGGACCCCCGTACAGAAGCATTGTTATATGCAGCTGCGAGACGGCAGCATCTGATGGAAATAGTCATTCCTGCATTAGAACAAGGAAAAATTGTACTGTGTGACCGATTTGTCGATAGCAGTCTAGCTTATCAGGGATATGCTAGAGGACTTGGGATTGAAGAAGTATTCACGATTAATCAATTTGCTATCCAAAATTGTATGCCTGATCTAACATTATTTTTTGATATTGAACCAAAAAAGGGATTAGAGCGCATTACCGCGAATAAAGATAGAGAAAGAAATCGTTTAGATTTAGAAAAAATTCACTTCCATGAAAAAGTATACGAAGCTTACCAGTTACTCGTAAAGAAATTTCCAAAACGCATCCAAGTCATTGATGCGGAATCATCGATAGAAGAGGTAAAAACACAGGTTTTAGAAAAGATTGATCGTTTTATATCAAAGCTTTAAACCAAAGGAGGGTTTTGCGATGAAGTTAATTATTGCAGTTGTTCAAGACAAGGACTCCAATCGATTAGTAGATGCCTTAGGTGATGAAAATTTCAAAACAACTAAGCTTGCGACAACAGGTGGCTTTCTAAAGGAAGGAAATACAACGTTAATGATTGGCTGTCAGGACGATTATTTGGATGAAGCATTAGGGATTATTCGCGATAACTGCTCACAACGTGAACAGATGGTTGCACCAATTTCACCAATGGGTGGAAATGCAGATTCCTATATTCCAAAGCCAGTACAAGTCGAAGTTGGTGGCGCAACCGTATTCGTCCTACCAATCGAATCATTCTTTCAGTTTTAGGTAGATAGAAAAGCGGAGGCGACTGGTCAGAAGCGGACGCATAAGCAAGGGACCGAAAACGCCGGGTTTTTGGCGTTGAAGTGTTCATTGCTTATGACGGCAGCTTCTAGGAGCCGCAGCTGGACAGAGAAAAGCGGAGGCGACTGGTCAGAAGCGGACGCATAAGCAAGGGACCGAAAACGCCGGGTTTTTGGCGTTGAAGTGTTCATTGCTTATGACGGCAGCTTCTAGGAGCCACAGCTGGACAAAGAAAAGCGGAGGCGACTGGTCAGTTTCCAGAAAAGGAACAGGTAACCGGACACAGGATCCGTTATTTTTACAAATCATACGCTTTTCAGTATGTTAACGGACACCAGGTTCGCTATTTAGCCTGAAACATAGGTAAATAACGCTTTTTTGAGTAAATAGCGGATCCTCTGTCCGCTTACAGGTGAAAATCATGGTTATTTCACCAAATAGCGGATTCTGCGTCCGTTATAATCCAATAGATATAAATTTAAGGGGCTAATCGTTATGAAAATTAGTCAAGATCTTCGTTCACAATTGGATACTTCGACCAAGCAAGCGCGATCGAATCTTGAAGGTAAACAATCATTTGATGGTCTTGTGCAAACACAAGCTCACAAGCTAAAAGCTCAAGAGTTACATCAATTGATGAAAAATATTACCGTTCAAGGGGAGAAGCTTGCACGATTTCGTTCGTTTCGTGATTTAGTAAAATTTAAGCGAATGGTAAAAGGTTTTCTACAAGAAACAGTTTACAATGGGCTAGATTTAAAGCAATCACACAGTTTTGGGCTAGAAAGTCGCAGTCAAAAGCTAACGATCGTCAAAGAAATTGATGAAAAATTGGTCGAGCTCACAGAAGACTTGATGAATCAGGAAAAGAAAACGGTTGATTTACTTGGACTAATCGGGGAAATTAAGGGATTATTAATTAACCTTTATACGTAAAGTGTTTGATATAGATAAGGATGGAAATCATGAAGACATGGTCTGAAGTTGCTGAAGTACAGCCTTTGGCGAGTAAAATTTTAATCAATAGTATACAGAAAGACCGTATTTCGCATGCATACTTAATTCATGGTCAGCGTGGGACAGGGAAGGAAGCAATTGCCCGTTTACTTGCTAAGGTTTTGTTCTGTGTGAACAAAAATGATGAAGATCCTTGCGGTAATTGCCTCGAATGCAAACGCATTGACTCTGGCAACCATCCTGATGTTCATTGGATTGAGCCAGATGGACTTTCGATAAAGAAGGAACAAATCGAAGAATTACAAAAAGAGTTTACATATAGCGGGCTGGAATCGGCTCGAAAAGTATATGTGATTAAACACGCTGATACGTTAACAACAAATGCAGCGAATCGAATTTTAAAATTTTTGGAAGAACCTAATTTGGAAACGACGGCTATCATGCTGACAGAGAATAGCCAGTCCATTTTATCAACAATCAGATCGCGTTGTCAGGTATTAGATTTACAACCGCTTAACCCTGTGCAGTTTCAAAAAAAATTGCTAGATTCTGGTGTCGCCGAAGTGAATATTCCTTTGTTTACTGCATTAACGAATAATCTGGATGAAGCAATTGCCTTAAATGGGGATGAGTGGTTTGCGCAGGCTAGAAAATTAGTGGTACAATTGGTAGAAATGTTTATCGTAAAACCTGAAGAAGTATACTTATATATTCATAGTCAATGGCTCGTCCATTTTAAAGAGCGAGAACAGCAAGAACAAGGGTTGGATTTACTGTTATTAGCCTTTAAGGATATTCTTTACTATCATATAGATTATGAAACGTACGTTTTATACAGTAAACAGGATGAAGCAATGGAGCATGCAGCATTGTTTTTTTCAAAGGAGAATTTATTATCTATCCTAGAGAACATTCTTCAGGCAAAACGCAAATTGAAGCAGAATGTACATCCAACATTAGTGATGGAACAGCTTACACTTCAGATAAAGAGGTGATCTAGATTGATTAAAGTTATTGGTGTCCGCTTTAAAAAAGCGGGTAAAATATATTATTTTGATCCCGGAGACCATGATGTAACGTTAGATGGTTATGTCATCGTAGAGACGGTCCGAGGTATCGAATTTGGTAAGGTAGTAATTGCTAGTAAATATGTCGATGAAGAGGATGTTGTTTTACCTCTCAAGAAGGTTATTCGTTTAGCAGACGAAAAGGATAAAATGACTGTTGTGGAAAACCAACAACAATCTGAAACGGCATTCCAAACGTGTACAGAAAAAATTATTGAGCATAACCTTGATATGAATCTAGTAGAGGTAGAATACACGTTTGACCGAAATAAAATTATTTTTTATTTCACTGCAGATGGACGAGTTGATTTTCGTAATCTGGTAAAAGACTTGGCTTCATTATTTAAAACAAGAATTGAACTTCGACAAATTGGAGTTCGTGATGAAGCGAAAATGTTAGGTGGAATTGGTCCGTGTGGGCGCATGCTTTGTTGTTCGACATTCCTTGGTGACTTTGAGCCAGTATCTATTAAAATGGCAAAGGATCAAAATCTATCGCTTAACCCAGCAAAAATATCTGGATTATGTGGCCGTTTAATGTGTTGTTTGAAATATGAGAATGATGATTACGAAACAGCAAAACGCGAGCTACCAGATATAGGGGAAAAGATTACAACACCGTTCGGTAAAGGAAAAGTAGTTGGGATGAACATCTTAGAGCGCCTTGTCCAAATTGAAATCCCTGAAAAAGAACGTGTAATCGAATATACGTTAGATGAACTAATTGATGAAGGAATAATTAAAGCGCAAGCCACAGAATAGTGGGGTGTATGATGGCGTGAACAAGCGAGAAGTGTTTGAACAAGTATCCGATATGGAAAAACGTATAGGTGAACTTTACGAGCAGCTAGGTGATTTGAAGGATCACTTAGGACATCTGCTTGAAGAAAACCATCGACTTTCAATGGAAAATCATCATCTTCGGAACCGTTTGGATGGAAATGAATCAAACGAAGAAAAAGCAGATGATACGAAAGCAGAGAGTGAAATACCCGGAGAAGGGTATGATAACTTAGCAAGACTTTACGAAGAAGGTTTTCATATATGTAACGTTCATTTTGGAAGCCCTAGGCAAGATGAAGATTGCCTGTTTTGCTTGTTATTTTTAAATAAGAATAAATAACGTAATGAAAAAGCTGTCCACTAAAAAGGGGCAGCTTTTCTTACACGGAGCAGTTTTGGTAAATGACCAATGTTTCCGGTTAAACGACGTATAAGCGTGTTTACATAATGCTGTAAATGCCGATGAAAGTCTTTTTTTCGCCGATAGAATGGTGGAGTTCGCCGTAGTTTTGATGAATATCGCCGATGATCTTCTAAAAATCGCCGATAGGATTCCGACGGGAGAAATGTCATCGCACGAAATACAAAATGGTGCACAAAAATGTCAATCTGGCGCGGTGTGCTTTTTTATACCGGCTTCTTATGGTTGCCTGTGCAATTTTCTACATAATATTGAAAGGATTAACAAAATGGTAAAGCTATTAGATGATGAGCGACTTGATTATTTGTTTAACGAAGATAGTATGCAAATAATCCAAAGTCCAACCGTATTTTCTTTTTCACTTGATGCTGTATTACTTGGTTACTTTACGTATGTGCCAATAAAAAGAGGGACCATATTAGATTTGTGTAGTGGTAATGGTGTTATTCCGTTGTTGTTGTCAAGGAGGTCGCACGCACATATAACTGGGGTTGAAATTCAAGAGAGACTTTACGATATGGCGACTCGTAGCATAGCAATGAATAACTTACATGAACAGATTACAATGATTCATGGAGATTTGACGGAAATGCACGCGAAATTAGGACATAGTACATTTGATGTTGTTACGTGTAATCCGCCGTATTTTAAAACACCAGCAACTACGGAGCATAATAAAAATGACTATTTAACGATTGCGCGACATGAAGTGTATTGTTCGTTAGAGGATGTAGTGAAGGCTTGCAAGCTTCATGTTCGGCCAGGCGGTAAGGTAGCAATGGTTCACCGACCTGGAAGACTCGTAGACATTGTATCCTTGTTTCGGAAATATAAATTGGAACCGAAGCGGATGCAGCTCGTGTACCCTAAAAAAGGGCGGGATGCAAATATGCTTTTAATTGAAGGAATTCGGGATGGTAAAGCAGACCTGACTATTTTACCACCATTATATATTTATAACGAAGATAATTTGTATACAGCAGAAGCTGAGGAAATTATATATGGAAGAACATAAGCATGTTGTATATATGTTGAAATGTAAGGATACAACACTATATACAGGATATACAAATAATTTAAAACGTCGCTTAGCTATGCATGAAAATGGAAAAGGGGCAAAATATACACGCGGCCGTGGCCCTTTTCAAGTCAAATATGTCGAACTTTTTTCTACAAAAGAAGAAGCTATGCAACGAGAATACGCAATTAAACAGCTTTCTAGAGAGGCAAAAGAACAGCTAATTTTAAATGTGGAGGGAGGGAAACAAGATGAAAACACAGAAAAGCTTTGAGACAAGTGAAAAAGGAACTGTATATATTGTTCCGACTCCAATTGGCAATTTAGAGGATATTACGTTCCGTGCGCTGAAGGTGTTAGAAAAGGTTTCCGTAATTGCAGCCGAAGATACCCGCAATACAAAAAAGCTATTGAATCACTTTGAGATTCCTACTCCACTGATTAGCTATCATGAACACAATAAAAAGGGTCGAGGTGAACAACTTTTAGAAAGACTAGAAAATGGTGAATCGATTGCGTTTGTAAGTGATGCAGGAATGCCTGCGATTTCTGATCCAGGATATGATATTGCTCAGGCAGCAATTACAGCGGATATTTCTGTTGTAGTTTTACCAGGTGCAAATGCAGCTTTATGTGCATTAATTGGATCTGGATTACCAACAAACGAATTTTTATTTTACGGTTTTTTACCAAGAAAAAAGAAAGACAGGCAGAAAGAGCTAGAAAGATTAAAGCCGTTACAATCTACCCTATTATTTTATGAATCACCGTATCGATTAAAAGAGACCGTGGGTGCTATCTATGATCAGCTTGGAGATCGCCAATTATCACTCGCGAGAGAATTAACGAAACGATTTGAAGAGTATATTCGTGGCTCGGTAGTTGAAGTTATGGAATGGATTGAACAAACCGAGCTAAAGGGTGAATTTTGTATAGTGGTGGAAGGAAGCAATAATGAAGCATTGCAAACAGATACTGCATGGTGGGATCATCTATCAATCGTAGAGCATATCGAACATTATATGGAAGAAGAGCGTATTTCTAGTAAGGATGCTATTAAGAAAGTATCTGTGGAACGAGGACTACCGAAGCGGGAAGTTTATCAAAGTTACCATATTGAACAATAATTAAAAGCGCTAAACTAGAACGCATTCGTTGCACGTATGCAGGAAGAAAGAATTTATACTTACTTACCTGCCAAAAAAGGAACGGACGATCATTTCGATGGCGTCCGTTCCTTTTGGCACATGGTGGTTATCAAGTTAGTTAATGTTAAACGTTGAATTTTGTTTGTATTTCTTTTACTAAAGTCTTTGCACCCTCAGTACTTAGCACTAATTTGCCATTAGCTAATGGTACATTGTCATCTGAGGTTTCGCCAGTAATCTGGCAAGTCATGCTTGGCTTATACTTTTTAAGTACAATCATGTTGTTATCAACATAGATTTCAAGGGGATCTCTTTCGTGAATATCTAGTGTTCGTCTAAGCTCAATCGGTAGTACTACTCGGCCAAGCTCGTCAACCTTACGGACAATTCCAGTAGACTTCATTTCTCATTCTCCCTTCTCAAGGCAAAAGATTTTTCGTCAAGATTCGACATGTTTCTAGCAATATAGTACCAACGTTTTCCATAAGTGTCAATCATTCTTTATCAAAAATAAAAATAAATGAGAAAATTTTGTTTTTGACCATAATAATTACTGTTTTTAAACCTATTTGAGATTACAATGATTCGATAATGGAAATTCTATGATAAAATCGCTACAATAGATATAGTTTAGCTTAATGAATCGTGATAGTGATGGAAGGAAAGAGGAGGTATTTTCCATGGCAAATGAAAACAAGACATTTTATATTACCACACCGATTTATTACCCGAGCGGTAAATTACATATTGGTCACGCATACTCGACAGTTGCTGGTGACGCAATCGCGCGGTATAAAAGGATGCGCGGATATGATGTGATGTATTTAACTGGAACGGATGAACATGGTCAGAAAATTCAACGTAAAGCTGAGGAAAAAGGAGTTTCGCCACAGGCTTATGTTGATGAGATTGTCGAAGGAATTCAAGACTTATGGAAAAAGTTAAAAGTAACAAACGATGATTTTATCCGTACCACTGAAGATCGACATAAAGAAATTGTCGAAAAGATTTTTAACCAATTGCTTGAAAAAGGTGACATCTATTTAGATCAGTATGAGGGATGGTACTGTACATCGTGTGAATCATTTTTTACCGAGCGTCAGTTAGATGACGGAAGATGTCCTGACTGTGGTAAAGAAGTAGAAAAAGTACGTGAGGAATCGTACTTCTTTAAAATGAGTAACTATGTTGATCGATTAGTAAAATATTACGATGAACACCCAGAATTTATCCAACCGGAAAGTCGTAAAAATGAAATGTTAAATAACTTTATCAAACCTGGACTGGAAGATTTAGCCGTATCACGAACATCCTTTGACTGGGGTGTAAAGGTATCTGGTGATCCAAAACATGTTATTTACGTTTGGATTGATGCATTAAGTAACTATATTACAGCGCTAGGCTATGGAACGGATCATGATGAGAAGTTCCAAAAGTATTGGCCAGCGGATGTTCACCTAATGAGTAAGGAAATTGTTCGCTTCCATACCATTTATTGGCCAATCATGTTAATGGCACTAGATTTACCTCTGCCGAAAAAGGTTTTTGCTCATGGTTGGATTTTGATGAAAGATGGAAAAATGTCGAAATCAAAAGGTAATGTTGTGGATCCGATCCAACTGATTGATCGATATGGTTTAGATGCATTACGTTACTACCTATTGCGTGAAGTTCCGTTTGGTTCGGATGGTGTATTTACACCAGAAGGTTTTGTACAACGCACGAACTATGACCTTGCGAATGACTTAGGTAATTTGTTAAATCGTACCGTAGCGATGATTGATAAATATTTTGATGGGGAAATTCCGGCTTATAAAAAATCGGAAACCGAATTCGATGAGAATCTAGAGAAGTTTGTTAAAGATACAATCAGTGAAGTGGAAGAAGCGCTTGAGAATATGCAGTTTTCAGTAGCTTTATCTGAATTGTGGAAGCTTGTTAGTAGAACCAATAAATATATTGACGAAACAGAGCCGTGGATCTTGGCAAAAGATGATGCACAAAAAGAGCGTCTCGGTAACGTAATGGCCCATCTTGTTGATTCGCTTCGTGTAATAGCAGTAATGCTAAAGCCATTTCTAACGGAAGCACCACATGAAATTTTCCGTCAAATTGGGGTAGCTGATAAGGACCTGATGGAATGGGATAGCATTTATGAGCTTGGTCAAATCAAAGAAGGAACGCGTGTAACGAAGGGTGAACCAATTTTCCCTCGTTTAGACGTTGAACAAGAGGTCCAAACGATTAAAGAAATGATGCAGCCACCAGCGTCACAGGAAGCTGAGGTTGAAGCAGAAGCGAAAGATATTATTGCTTATGATGATTTTATGAAGCTTGACATGCGAGTAGCGGAAGTACTAAAAGCAGAGAAAATGAAAAAAGCAGATAAGCTATTAAAGCTTCAGTTGGATTTGGGAAATGAAAAACGACAGGTTATCTCAGGAATAGCAGAACATTACAATCCAGAAGTTCTTGTTGGAAAGAAAGTAATCTGTGTAACTAATTTGAAGCCAGTAAAATTACGTGGAGAAATGTCAGAAGGTATGATCCTATCTGGAGAAGATGCAAATGGAAAGCTAGCACTGGCATCAGTGGAACAAGACCTTCCAAATGGATCAATTGTAAAATAATTAGGTAAGGTCTGACTTCTGATTATTCGGGGCCAGATCTTTCTTTTATTCAGTAAAAGAATAGTTGATAGTGTAAATTGAAATTATGCCAAATCTATACCAAATCGCGTGACATCGCTACCGAATCGCGCAATAATCAGCGAAAATCGAGCGTCACTTAATATAATTCGCGCATTCACCAGTCTGTCGCGCGATTCTACGTTATAATGGCGCGAAAATAATGACTTGATGCGCGATTATTGTTGTGTATAGAGTTGGCTTTTTTACGAAGGAGTGATTCCATGTTATTTGATACACATGTTCATTTAAATGCAAGACAATTTGAAGAAGATCGAGAAGAAGTGATTCAGCGTGCATTCGACGCTGGTGTCAAGCAGATGATTGTTGTTGGATTTGACCGTGAAACGATTCCACTAGCAATAGAAATCGCAGAGCAATACGAAACGATTTATGCAGCTGTCGGGTGGCATCCGGTTGATGCAATTGATATGACTGACGATGATTTGCAATGGATTGAAGAGCTAGCATCCCATCCAAAAGTAGTTGCTATTGGCGAGATGGGCCTTGATTATCATTGGGACAAATCACCGAAAGATGTTCAAAAAGAAGTGTTTCGAAAGCAAATTAAACTTGCTAAAAAGGTGAATATGCCAATCATTATTCATAACCGGGAAGCAACAGGAGATATTATTACGATTTTACAAGAAGAAAATGCAAAGGAAGTTGGCGGAATCATGCATTGTTACAATGATACGGTTGATCATATACAAGCATGTTTAGATATGAATTTTTATATTTCATTAGGTGGTCCAGTAACGTTTAAGAATGCCACAGATCCGAAAGAAGTGGCAGTTGCAGTTCCAGCAGATCGCCTACTTATTGAAACCGACGCACCATTCCTTGCTCCTCATCCGAATCGCGGGAAACGAAATGAACCAAGTTACGTTACATTAGTTGCTGAAAAAATCGCCGAATTACGACAGATTTCCTTACAAGAACTAGGCAACATAACAACTGAAAATGCTCGTAGATTTTTTCAAATTCGTTAATTAATGTAATAAAATAAGCGATTATTTCCTTTTTTTAGGAGACA
Organism: Virgibacillus sp. GM2-2; assembly: GCF_055329585.1. Classification (NCBI taxonomy): domain Bacteria; kingdom Bacillati; phylum Bacillota; class Bacilli; order Caryophanales; family Bacillaceae; genus Virgibacillus; species Virgibacillus sp. GM2-2. The sequence continues at coordinate 18,831 of NZ_JBUZWC010000026.1, forward strand.
GCGCCACGTGCCTGTCTCTTTTTTGCTTTTTTGTTGATCCCTTGCCATGACTGGGTTTATTGGCCTAGTTTTACATGAAAAATTACAGGGTTATTATTTGTAACCTAACTGTAAAGAAACCGTAACCCTATATACTTTGACTTCACATATATCTGTTTATATAATCAAAGTCGATTGTTAAAGGAGGCAAGAAGCATGAAAATTATTTCAAAGCTATTGCCGGCGTCGAAACAGAAGCTGGTTATTTCTAGTATTGGTGTTTTAGCACTTGTTATTTTTTCCACATTTATTGTAATGGAAGCTACGAAAGCTGAAGTTGTTGTAATGAACGATGGTAAAAAAGAAACAGTGACAACAAATGCAAATACAGTAGATGAACTGCTCCAAGAAGTAGGAATTATAGTTGGTCAACATGATTCAATTTCACATACAGGCGATACAGAAATTAAAGATGGCATGAAAATTACATACAAAGATGCAACAGAAGTAATAGTGAAAATCAACAGACAAGAAAAAGAATACTATACATTTGCTGAAACAATTGAAGCGTTTTTAGAAGAAAATAATTTGACATTATCTAATCATGATAAGTTATCACATAAACCAGGTGACAAGATCGTTGAAGGACTTCAACTCACAATCGACAAAGCATTTCAAGTTGCCCTTAATGACGGTGGCAAGAAACAAAAGGTCTGGACTACAGGTGGAACGGTAAAGCAATTATTAAAAGCTAATAATATATCATTAAATGATCCAGACAAATTAAATCTCAAACTTGGTGACAAGGTTACTGCAAATACTTCCATTATGATTACACGCGTAAAAAAGGAAGAGATAAAAGTAACGGAAGAAGTTGCTTTTGACACAGAGCGCCGTGAGGATAGCTCGCTTGCTAAAGGTGATGAACGTGTCATTGCTGAAGGTCAGAATGGAACTGTTGTAAAGACGTATGAAGTTACGTATGAAAACGGAAAAAAGGTTGGAAAAAAATTAATTCACGAAGAAGTAACGGAAGAAAGTGAAGCTCGTGTTGTAACAGTTGGAACACAGGTTCAACAAACAGACCTAGTTACGTTAGCTAGTACCGAGTCAAATGAATCAGAAGCTGAAAACAATGAACCAAGCGGAAATGTTTTATACATGTCAGCTAGTGCATATACTGCAAACTGTTCAGGTTGCTCTGGATACACTGCAACAGGAATTAACTTAAACGCTAATCCTAATGCAAATGTAATTGCTGTAGATCCAAATGTTATCCCACTAGGAACTCGCGTATATATTGAAGGATACGGTGAGTATGTTGCCGCTGATACAGGTGGACATATCCATGGAAATCGTATTGATATTCATTTTCCAACGAGAAGTAAAGCGTTACAGTTTGGTCGCAGACAGGTCAAGGTAACCATTTTAAACTAATACATGAATTACATGCTCTTACCATGATAGAATGGTAAGAGCATTATTTATTTATCCCACATGAACGGTTAGTAACCCCACTGAATGAGTTTCACTTTATGTTAGGAAATGGAATGAGGAATTAAACATGAAAATAAAAGAAATAATCGTTGTTGAAGGACGTGACGATACCACAAAAGTTCGCCTGGCTGTGGATGCAGATACCATCGAAACAAATGGGTCTGCGATAAATCAAGCTACCTTGGAGCAAATTAAACATGCACAGGAAAAGCGCGGAGTCATTATTTTTACTGATCCTGATTATCCAGGGGAGCGGATCCGCACGATTATTAACGAACAGGTACCAGGGTGTAAGCATGCCTTTTTAACTCGTGATGAGGCACGTGCTAAGAATGATAATGGAATCGGGATTGAACATGCATCTGTGCAAGCGATTCAACGAGCATTGAAAGATGTTTATGAGTTAGCGAATTTCAATGAAAGCGAAGTTAGCAAAGAATCCTTAGTGAATTACGGTTTAATTGGTGGTCCAAGAGCAAGCTATAGAAGAAAAAAATTAAGTGCGTTGCTGCAAATTGGTCACACGAATGGAAAGCAGTTATTAAAAAGATTAACGATGTTCCAAATAACATATCCCCAGTTTGAACAAGCAATTCAGCAAGTGATTCAGGAGGAAAATGATGAGCAAGAATAAATATATAGCCACACCAACTCGAACAAAAGAAATATTAGCAAAGTATAAATTCTTCTTCAAAAAAAGCTTGGGACAGAATTTTATCGTCGACCCAAACATAATGGAGAACATGGTTCGCTTAGCTGGAGTAGATAAAGAGTCTGGCGTTATTGAAATCGGACCGGGGATTGGTGCATTGACGGAACAGTTGAGTCTTCATGCACAACAGGTGGTAGCCTATGAAATCGATCAGCGATTACTACCAATTTTAAACGATACTTTGAATCAGTACGATAATATCCAATTTATCCACCAGGATATTTTATTAGCAGATGTCAATGAGACTATTGAAACTAATTTTCGTGAGGGTCAACCTGTATTCATCGTAGCAAATCTGCCGTATTACATTACCACACCAATCTTAACAAAGTTACTACAGGAAAAATTGCCCGTAGAAAGTATTACGGTTATGATTCAAAAAGAGGTCGCTGAGCGAATGGCAGCGAAACCGAGTACGAAAAGCTATGGATCACTGTCTATTGCTATTCAATATTACACAACTGCTGAAGTGGTAATGCAGGTACCAAAGCGTGTGTTTATGCCACAACCAAATGTTGACTCTGCAGTACTTAAACTTACACTGCGAGATGAACCACCTGTTTACGTTGAAAATGAGGATTATTTTTTTGAATTGGTGCAAGCGTGTTTCAGTCAACGAAGAAAAACGTTGCGAAATAATTTAACCAATTATTTTAAAGGCAAATACGATAAAGAAACCATCTCAAATATGTTGGACAAAATAGAAATTGACGGAACGAGACGTGGAGAAGCCTTATCCATGGAGGAATTTGCTAAGCTAGCGAATACATTCTATCAAGAACAAAAGCTATGATCTTCTAAGGATCATAGCTTTTTTGAATGTATAAATTTGTTTTATCAACAAGGTAACATAAAGTAAAGATCAGACAGATTTGCAGTCGAAGAGAAATTGCGAACTAATGAAAATTTATGCTTATGTCACAGCAACGTTGATTTCCACTGCGGGTAAGGCTAGTGAGAAAACATTTTCGAGCGAACTGGAAAGATTGCATGCAGGGTGCCAGCTAGCGGACACACGATCCCTTATTTGTGAAAAATAAGGGTAAATGCGGTTGT
>NZ_JBUZWC010000027.1:0-13632 GCF_055329585.1 Virgibacillus sp. GM2-2
GCTTATGACGGCAGCTTCTGGGCGATGTAGCTAGACAGCTTTTCGTTTATACTTTACTTTGCTCTTAAGAAAAAATTTGATTGTCACTAAGTGAAGGTATTACAAAAATGTATTCGTTCGAGTTTGGCGCGTAAAAAAACTACTAATACGCTTGATACAAGAATTAGTAGTTTTCATTATGATTTTCTTCGTCGTTATTCTTTTCATCTTTTAAATATTGCTCTTCAAATTTACGTTCTTCTTTTTTAGAGTATTTGTAGAAGAAGTACATCGTTATTGCTGCACCAATCATAAAAATTAGCAATGTAATAATTGCTGGTATATATTCAGACTTATCCTCTGGAAAATAAAGAAACTCCATCATAACGCACTCACGCCTTTCGACATCATTATATCAAATTCCCGATTTTCCATAAACCAATTGGGGTGATGTTCATAAATATGACATATTGAACGCAACGTTTGTCGATTAGGGATGAAATACAGTAAGATAAAATGAATATGTATTACGAAAATGGAGGTAGTATTATGGCAGACGTACAAATAGGTCAAACTGTAAAGGCTCATTATAATTCAGGAACATATATAGGTGAAGTAATGGAGGATCGTGGCAACCGTTATCTCATTAAGGTACTAGCTGTTCATAAACATCCTTTACAAGGAGATCTGCACAATCCCGGGAAAGTGGATGATGTATTTTTTCATGAACGAAAAGCTTTAGCTCCTAATGAAAAAATGAATGTAAAAAAGCCTGCGGTACATCCGTCTGATGGTGAAATAATGGAATATGGAGATTCCTTAAAAATGGCAGTAGATACACTGAAGGAGAAACTGCTTGCTAAGGATTCTGAGTTTAACCGTAAGGCTCTGAAGACTTTAGAAGGACTTGAACAGAAAAACTACTCAAAATACTATTAAGCCAACATTTGTATGAAGCACATCCGTTTGCAAAACCCAGTAAACTTACGCATGAAAAAAGCTAGAGGTTTATCATTCTCTAGCTTAATGGCTTATTCACCTAAATGCTCCTTAATAACTTCCGCGACACCAGCTAAAGCATCTTCCTCGTCTGAACCAGTTGCAGAAACTGTAATTTCAGCACCTTTTGGAACACCTAAAGACATGACGCCCATAATTGATTTAAGGTTAACTGTTTTACCGTTATAAGAAACCTCAACCTCTGATTCAAATTGACCTGCTTTATTAACTAATAAGGTTGCTGGACGTGCGTGAACACCAGTATCAGCAGTAATTGTAAATTTTTGTTCTTTCACGAGAATTTCATCCTTTCCACACTTCTTTATAATACTTAACAATACATTTTTTATACAAAAAAGTAAACCCGTAGGCACTTTGACATCTATAAATACCATTATCTTATAGAAAATTTGTTTTTCAGAAAACGTTGTGATAACGTTATTTAGGAGTAAATGATTTAACAGGAGGAAATTACATGAGTGTACATATAGGCGCTAATAAAAATGATATTGCTGATAAAATTTTATTACCTGGTGATCCGCTTCGAGCTAAATATATTGCGGAAACTTTTTTAGAGGATGTAACCCTGTACAATGAGGTTCGGGGAATGTACGGATATACTGGAACCTATAAAGGTGAACGCGTATCTGTTCAAGGAACAGGTATGGGGGTTCCATCAATATCCATTTATGTGAACGAATTAATTCAAAGCTATGATGTTCAGAAATTAATCCGTGTTGGAACATGCGGTGCAATCCAAAAGGACGTTAAGGTACGTGACGTTATATTAGCTCAAGGTGCTACAACAGATTCTCAAATCAACAGAATGGTATTTGACGGAATCGACTATGCTCCATTAGCTGATTTTGACCTTTTGAAAAAGGCTTTTGACGTTGGATTAGAGAAAGAGATGAATTTACGTGTAGGAAATGTATTTACGAGTGATACATTCTATCGTGATAACGCTCAGGAACTTAATGAACTACTTGCGAAGTACAAAGTGTTAGCAGTCGAAATGGAAACATCTGCACTTTATACACTTGCTGCTAAGTTCGATCGTCAAGCATTATCTGTTCTTACAGTATCTGATCACATTTTAACTGGTGAAGAAACATCATCTGAAGAACGTCAAACTACGTTTAATGAAATGATGATTGTTGCATTAGAAGCTGCAATAAAATAGTTTTTTAGCCGATAGATACATTCATCTATCGGCTTTTTTATGATAACGTATAGCTTTAAAGATATCAGTATAAGCGTGTCCTTAAAGCTTGGTGATGAGTCAAATTTTCTAATAACGCAAATCCATGAATTTTATCTAGTCATGTGATAAAATGACCGATATATATCAGCTAGCATGACATATACTAAGAAATACAACAGGTGAAGCAAAGAAGGGATGGATTTCCATTTCATGGACTTATTTTTAAATTTTCCGCTATGGGCTGCATTGGCAGCAATTGTTTTTGCACAAGTTGTTAAAATCCCAATTCGGTTTGCCGTTACAAGAGAATTTAAACCAGGACTCGCTTTTAGCACTGGTGGTATGCCCAGCAGTCATTCAGCAGCAGTTGCTGCTCTATCTACTGGAGTAGGAATTGTTGATGGTGTGACGTCTACAACATTTGCAGTTGCATGTGTATTTAGTATTATTATCATGTTTGATGCTTCAGGGGTTCGAAGGCAAGCTGGTGAGCAGGCCGTACTGTTAAATCAGTTAATGAAGGATTTTCACAACTTTATGGAAGGCGCAAAGGATTGGAATCAAAAAGCTGAATATGAAAAACGTAAAGAACTGAAAGAATTACTTGGTCACCAACCAATAGAAGTATTCTTTGGCGGTGCTTCTGGTATCGGAATTGCGTTTTTACTATATTTGTTATATTAAAAAACTCGGCATTCGCCTATCTTATAGCGAGTGCCGAGTCTATCTTATTAGGTCTACCATAACTTATATTTACTGACATTACTAAAAAAGATGAGCCTACTAAAGCTCATCTTTTTTCATTAACTTTTAATAATTTGATCTCGGAATACTTGCAATGCTTCATTATTATTTAATTTTATTAGTTCTTTTTCGGTAATTGATCCATCACCCATTTTAATAATACGAACCTCTACTTCTTTTTTACCCCAGTGCTCATAAACGTCAGCAACAGTTGGATAATACAAATCGATTTTATGTCCATTTATCGCGCTACCTTTATCAGCGACTACACCGTATCCATAACCAGGAATCCACATAATCGTACCAATTGGATATACATCCAGATCAGCTGCTATAGTAGAATACAAATCTCTTTTCACTTCAATACCTGAATACGTAATTCCATACATTGGATGATCTGGCGTTTTACCAGTTGATTCAACTCCTGCTGTATAACCGGTCGCAAGAACCGTAGCACTTGGATACTGTTCAAAATTCATTGCTTCCTCAATTGTCTTTGGACCTTCTATTTCATCACTTGAAATATATCGTTTTTGTTCTTTTTCTAAATTCAACGTTTTTTCTTTTAAGGCCGTTTCTCGTTGATTAACAGTCTCCCCTACAAAAGGAGTAAACTCTTGAGACTTTTGCTCCGCCCAAACATGAACATCTTTGAAAGTTATGTTTGAAATGGATGATAATGTTGCGTAAACTGCAGTGAAAAATAATAGAACCATTGCACTTCTTCGTAAAAAGTTTGCTGTTTTCATTGATAACACCTCATTGGTAGCATTAAAATTTTTATTTAACGGTTTGTTTGTTATAAGATAAATAACTACCTACCTGCACAGTGTTACCAATTTAATAATTAATATACTCAGAAAATACGAAATCTCTAGTTAAAATCTTGTAAAAAGGGCCGTCCGAGTAAGGATAGCCCCTTTAATTAGTTTTTATCTAAAGTCCACACACGATCATGATTTGAATTTTGCGGGAATTTTTCTCCTGCCTTTAGTTTAATAATCTTTGGGTCCTTTACCATGCTGCCTGTTTCGCCAATTTCCATATATACACCATTATTTGGAGCCTTTTGTCCAAATCTAAAATGACTGAATTCACCCATCTTGCACACACTCCTTATTAACTTTTTTCTTCCATTATTCTTTTCTAATTTATGTTGATTATGCACAACCGTTAGAAAAACTCGACATTCGCCTCGTCCTTAATAGCGAGTGCCGAAGTTTTTCTTATAAGGTCTACCATAACTTTCTGACGTTATAAAAAAATCAGAAAAACACCGTACTAATAGCTATCATACGTAAGTTATTAATGGTATCATTTATCAAATCAAGAAAAATAGCATACCAATCTTTATGCATTGGTATGCTAGTTGACATGGCTATTCGGTTTATTAGCTAATATGAGTTAATATGGTTGCCTATTTAGTTTACACGTAAAGGTTTTCGAATATGTTTTTCTAGTAAACAAATCTCCGCTAAGTCCTCGATGATGGCACTAGCTGTTGGGTTACCACCTGCTCCAGGACCCTTTAAAAGAAGCTCACCTAGAAGATCCGTTTTGATATGAATTGCATTATCTACACCTTCTATAGAAAACAGTGGATGTTGTTCGTCCAGGTCCAGAGGTTTAATACTAGCATTTAGTTGACCATCAATTTTTTCTAATGAAGCAACGAGTTTAACACGTTTACTTTCAGTTGCTTTTTCTCTGAAATCTTGTTGTGACACCTGTGTAATCCCTAGTCTTTCCACTCCACCCCACACTGGTTGTGTACCATGAATCAATTGACTAAGAATCATTAGCTTGTAAAATGCATCCCATCCTTCTACATCATTCGTTGGATCTGCTTCAGCGTAACCAGCTTGTTGAGCATTTGCTAATGCCTTTTGAAAAGAGATATGTTTATTACGCATTTCTGTTAACACATAGTTGGAGGTTCCATTTAAGATAGCTTCGATTTTTACAATTCGATTAATTCGAAGCAACTGGTTAATCGTTCGAATTACTGGAATACCACCACCAACTGCCGCTTCGTACACGAATTTAACACCATTTCGTTCTGCTAGTTCAATAAGCTTTTCGCCTTCATGGGCAATTAGTTCTTTGTTAGCTGAGATAACATGTATTCTGTTTTCTAAAAATTGAAGGATGTAATCTTTTGCTGGATCTCGGCCAACGATTGCTTCGACAACTATATCCAAATGTGGAATTGAGAGAATGTCATCTAACTGTGTTGTAAGCATAACGTTCTTACCAATTGACCGTGGCTTACTTGAATTTTTAACAAGTACGCCAACAACTTCAACTTCCGTACCTAGAACTTGTTGTAGCTGTTGTTGATGTGTATGAATTGCCCTATAGACGCTGCTGCCAACTGTTCCAAGACCCAACAATGCTACTTTAATCGTCATGTAAACACTCCTTTAAAATCGGCCCCCACTTTTCGTATTCTACAAGAAATCCATCATGACCAAAATTTGTATCAATTTCATAAAAATCTTTTGGATTGTGCACTAGCTTCCTGACCTCTTCTGGCGGATATAACAAATCTCCTTTAAATGCAAAAGCATGGATAGGAACGTGCAAATTTTCGAGTGCCTGTTTCCATCCGCCCCTATTCCGCCCTATATCATAGTTATCCATCGCTTTTAATAAATATAGATAACTGTTTGCGTCAAATCTTGATGCAAGCTTCTTTCCCTGATAATCGAGGTATGACTCTATTTCAAATGTATGGTTCTCAAGCCCTGATTTACAAGATGTTACTTGCTTTCGTGCGAATCTTTCATTATAAAGTTCTGCCGACCGATACGTGATCATCCCGATCATTCGAGCTATTCCTAATCCATTTGCTGGTGGATTTTCGGAATCATAATATCCATTACACCATGCTGGATCAGTAGTAATTGCTGTTCGAGCAACTGCATTGTATGATATCGCATAGTCACTTAAATAAGGAGTCACAGCTATCGGAATAAGTTTCTCGACAAAATCAGGATACAGTAACCCCCACTCCAAAACCTGCATACCTCCAAGTGAAGCACCTATGACTGCCCTAACACGTTTAATGTTCATCAACTGTAGCGCTTGATACTGTGCTTTAACAATGTCACGTACTGTAATTAATGGAAAGTCAGCACGATACGGACACTGATTCGCCGGATTTATACTAACTGGTCCGGTTGAGCCGCTACAACCGCCAAGCACGTTCATCGTAATAACCTGCCAATGCGAGGTATCAATCCACTTGTTTTCACCGACAAGCCCAGACCACCATCCAGGCTGTTTTTCACTTCCAACTGTAATGTGATTTCCAGTCAATGCATGACAAATGAGCAAAACAGGAGCTTCCTTTGAACCCGCACGTTCAAAGGCAATTGAGATGTCTTTCAACTTTTGTCCGGATTCAAGTGTTAGTGAAGCCATTTGAATAGTGCCATGTTCAGCCGCTGTATTGATGTTCGTATGTTTCATCGAGATCCTCCGTATTACAATTTCTGTTTTTCAAGACTTGTCGCAATAGATATTGCCTGATCAAGTGTTTCAATCAAATCGCGGATAGATTCGATACCAACTGAAAGCCTAACAAGATCTGGTGTAACACCGGTTGTTTTCAATTCATCATCACCTAACTGCTGATGGGTAGTTGTTGCAGGATGAATAATAAGCGATTTTGCATCCCCAACATTTGCAAGGTGGGACCACAGTGAGATGTTATCAATAAGGGTACGTCCAGCTTCCTTTCCTCCTTTGATACCAAAATTCACAATCGATCCGAATCCTTCATTAAAATATTTTTTCGCCGTTTCGTGGGAAGGATGATTTTCTAAACTCGGGTGCGTAACCCAGTCCACTCCTGGATGATTCACTAGATAACGAGCAATCTGTTCCGCGTTCCGATTATGTTCCTTAATCCTTAAATGGAGTGTTTCAAGCCCTTGTAGTAATAAAAATGCATTAAATGGACTAAGACATGCCCCTAGATCACGTAACAATTGGACCCGGAGTTTTGTTATGAATGCTACACCTTCAAGATCAGTGGCATAGCGCAAACCATGGTAGCTTTGGTCTGGTTCTGTGAATCCAGGGAATTTTTCCGAATTGTAATCAAATTTTCCACTATCTACAACCAAGCCTCCTATGGAATTCCCGTGACCGCCAATCCACTTTGTTGCTGAATGAACAACGATGTCTGCTCCATAGTTTATTGGTTTACATACATACGGTGTTGCGAACGTATTATCAATGATTAATGGTACACCCGCTTCATGCGCAATACCTGCAACCGCTTCTATATCAAGAATATTTAAGCTCGGATTTCCGATAGTCTCAGCAAATACCGCCCTTGTTTTTGGAGTAATGGCTGTTCTAAAATTTTCTGGATCAGATTGATCAACAAATTTTACATGAATGCCGTATCTCGGAAGCGTTGTGGAAAACAAATTATACGTGCCACCATACAAATTGGCTGATGCAACAATCTCGTCCCCTGCTCCAGCAATATTCAAAATTGCTAAAGCAATCGCTGCCATTCCGGAAGATGTTGCTACAGCTGCTACACCGTCTTCCAACAATGCAATTCGCTTTTCAAGAACATCAACAGTTGGATTGCCAATGCGTGTATAAATATTACCCTGCTCTTGAAGCGCAAATAATTGCTGTGCATGATCAGTATTATCAAATACATAGGAACTCGTTTGATAAATTGGTACCGCTCTGGAGCCTGTTGTCGGATCAGGCTCCTGTCCCCCGTGTAACAAAATTGTTTCCAATTGGTAGTTAGCTTTTTGTTCGCTCATTTATTATTCCTCCCCATTATTTATAAAATTGTCTTACTTCCAAACTTCTTTTGCTATATCAACGATGAACTTTAATTTATCCCATTGTTGTTCTTCCGTTAAAATATTTCCGTGATGTGTGGAAGCAAATCCGCATTGCGGGCTTAAACATAGTTGACTTAAAGGAATATACTTAGATGCTTCTTTTATTCGTTCTATTACTTTCTCTTTATCTTCTAGTTCACCACTTTTTGATGTAATCGTCCCTACAACGACCCTTGCTCCATCATTTGGTACATGTTTTAACGGCTTAAAATCACCGGAACGATCATCATCATACTCTAAGAAAAATCCGTCCACTTTTTCCTTTGCTAGTAGTGTTGGTGCAATATGTGCATAACTCCCTTTAAATGCCCATGTCGATTTATAGTTTCCACGGCACAAATGCGTTGTAACAGCTAAATCATCAGGTTTATCTTCCAATACGCTATTGATTACATGGAGTGCTAAATCTATTAATTCCTGTCTTGAGTAACCTGGTTCATAAGGGGCAAGACTGTCCGCATTTAGTCCGGCAATATATACATCATCAAATTGTAAATAACGTACGCCTGCTTCGTAGAATGCTTTAACTGCCTCCCGATAAGCAAGAACAATATCATCTGCATATGTTTCTAATGTCGGGTAAAGTTTCGAGTCACGAATACCTAAGTGAAACAACTGGTTTGGACTTGGTATCGTTTGTTTGGCTACAGCACGCCCGTCAACGATCTCATTGAACTCGATAAAGTCGTTGATAAACGGATGGTTCGCATTAAATGATAGCTTACCAACATTCCGGATATTATACCTTTCCGTCTCTTCACCTTGAAAAACATAGCCTTGGTCAGGGACAAATCCTTCGATACCATTTAAGTGCTCCAAAAAGTCCAAGTGCCACCAAGAACGTCTGAATTCACCATCTGTAACAGCCTCAAGTCCTACTTCAATTTGCTTGTCAACAATTCGCTTAATTTCTTTCGTTTCAACTTCACGTAACTGTACAGCATTGATTACGCCTTCTTTAAATTGTTTTCTTGCTTCATGTATGCTTTCTGGTCGTAATAAACTTCCCACATGATCTGCACGAAAAGGTGCTTTTGTTAAAGTAACCGTCATTTCAATTCCCTCTTTCATTCAAATTTTTACGCCGTTTGATTTCGAACAAGCTATGTATTATTCACACGAAAAAACCCCCTTCTTATATAAGAAGAGGGTTGGTCACCAGACTAGTTCTCTTCTTATCTTCAAGCGTTACGCTTCTGGAATTAGCACAGTGTTTTAAAAACCTGTTGCTGAGGTATCAAAGGGCCAGTCCCTCCACCTCTCTGGATAAGAAAAATTTCATATTTAAATGTTAAAAGCTATATTACATACGATATGATAAAAAGTCAAGAAGAATTCTGAAATTTTTTAGAATATGAAAAAAGAGCGTTTCCCAAAATGGTTAACGCTCTATAGACTAAAACATTTGATATCCGCTTTTTCTCAAAAATTTTATAACGAAACCTGAAATAATCGTTCCAATAAATCCTGAACTTAAAATAATAATATCTACTGGGGTAACTTCCATTAATTTAGTAAATGCTATCGAGAGTGATCCCGAAAGATCAGTAAAATAAGATCCAGTAGAAATATCATCAACAATTATTAATACGACAAACGGATAAATAAATGCCATTAACCAGGTTCTACGTAAAAGCATGTTTAGTATAAATGCAAGTCCAAAAAATATTACTAAAAAGAGTAAGATGGACATGATAAGTTGAATCACTGTGTATCCTCCCTCGTACAGTCATAATCACATGTTATATTTTATCGGAAAACGTAGAAAAAGCAAAGGCAGCAACTTTGCCTTTGCTCGGAAAAATTAATTAAAAATATTAAACTTACCTTTTTTAAATAAAAGTCCTGGTCCACCCAGCTTTAGTAGGTAGCGATTATCGATTACTTTTTTCATTACAGTTGCTTTCCAACCAAACATCTTGCGACCATTTAACACAACACCAATCGCATCGTCATGCCCTAATGATGCTACAGTACCAAGAATCTTTGGTTCAAAGCTTTCCACTTCACCTTTTCCTAGTGCAATTGCTTTCACATTATGTGCAACAGCTTCAGCCATTTGGATAGCAATTTGGGCAGTTGGTGGAAACGGACGACCACTTTCTTCATTCATAATCAGTGCACAATCACCGACAACAAATACATCATCATAATCTGGAGCACGCATATCACTACGAACTTCAATTTTACCGCGGTTCGTTTCGAATCCTGAATTTTCAACAATAGAGTTAGCACGAACTCCGGCAGCCCAAACTGTAGTCATGGTTGGAATTTCTTCAAGCTTATCATTTTTTTCAAATACAATGCTGTCTGGTTTACATTCCTTCAGCATCGCTCCAGTTATAAATTCAACACCACGTGCTTCTAATGAATTCATTGCATATTCAACTAGATCAGGATCAAATCCTGGAAGAACGGTTGGCGCACCCTCAACATTAATAATGCGAACTTTGTTCTTATCAATATCATATTCCTTACACAGCTCAGGAACACGGTTTGCTAATTCACCAACGAATTCAATGCCTGTGAAACCACCACCGCCAACAACGATATTTAGTCGGGCGTCGTTCGGTTCCTTTTCATTATTGTACATAGCAAAATTATATTCAATATGCTCTCGAATCAAACGAGCACTATTAATACTACCAATTTTGAACGCATGCTCATCAAGACCAGGGATACCAAAAGTAGCAGCTTCAAAGCCTAATGCAACTACTAAATAGTCATAACTCAGCTCTCCACCCTTAAGCTTTACTTTTTTCTCTTCTGGCTTAATAGAAATTACTGTATCTTTGACGAAATTTACTTTGCTCATGTTGATAACTTCTTTTATTGCAATACGTGTACGATCCTGATGCAATGTTCCAGCAGCGTTTTCATGTAACCAAGTGGTTTGGTAATGATAGTCGTGCTTGTTAACTAATGTAATAGTTGCTTCGTTTACCCCCAAAGATTTTTGCAGATTAACTGCAGTCATAATCCCACCGTACCCGGCACCTAAAATAACAATATTAGGCTTACTCATCTCTCTCATCACTTCCATCTTTTAATTTCGTACATTATCATGTATTACGATGTTTGTGACATATTTCACGAATGATTGCATAAAAAAAGAGTCGAATTATGTATTATTTTGTCACATAATCGTAATGTAAATGTCTAAAAACAATCTTAGCCCCTTTTCTCTATACTTTCAACCCTTAATTTTATGTTATAAAATTTAATGTTTTCGTAATTTTATCGCTTTTGTTATCAAAAATACACATAGCCTGTCTTTTTGTGATAATATAGGCATGATGGGAAAATTGAAACTGTTTAATGGGGGAATTTACCATGTCAGATAAAGTGTACGATGTTACCATTATAGGTGCAGGTCCAGTTGGCTTGTTCACTGCCTTTTATGGTGGAATGAGGCAAGCAAGTGTTAAAATTATTGAAAGTTTACCACATACTGGTGGGCAGCTTACTGCTTTGTATCCAGAAAAATATATATATGATATTGCTGGATTTCCGAAAGTCGGTGCGCAAGAACTTGTTGATAGCTTAGAAGAACAAGCAAACATGTTTGATCCGACGATTGTGTTGAATCAAGCTGTTGAGAAGGTTGAACGTCTAGACGATAACACAATTAAGTTAACATCAGATAAAGAAGTGCATTATACAAAGACAATGATCATTACAGCCGGAAACGGAGCATTTCAACCACGTCGTCTTAACGTTGGTGAATGCGACCAATTTGAAGGCATCAACTTACACTACCATGTAAAAGACATGAGTCAGTACAAAGATCAGAATGTCGTACTGCTTGGTGGAGGAGACTCCGCGGTTGACTGGTCGCTTATGCTAGAACCAATCGCGAAAAGCGTAACACTAGTACATCGTAGAGATAAATTTAGAGCACATGAACATAGCGTGGAAAAATTAATGGAGTCTAGTGTTAAAGTTTTGACACCTTACGCTCCAAGTGGAATTACAGGTACAAATCGCATTGAACAGCTTATTTTAGAAGAAGTTAAAGGCGATAATGAAGTTGTATTAGATGTTGACTCTGTGATTTGTAATTACGGCTTTGTTTCATCGCTTGGTCCAATTAAGGAATGGGGCTTAGAAATTGAAAAGAACAGCATTGTCGTTAACTCAAAAATGGAAACCAACATCCCTGGAATTTACGCAGCAGGAGATATTTGTACATATCCAGGAAAAGTTAAACTAATTGCCACTGGATTTGGCGAAGGTCCAACAGCGATTAATAATGCGAAAGCGTATATTGATCCGAAAGCTAGATTGCAACCAAAGCATTCGACGAGTATGTTTTAAAATATGAGAGTCCGGGCACTGATGATGGTGCCCGGGTTTTTTTGTATGTCAGGCAGGATGGTGTTGGATTGCTTGAATTTTTTGGTTGGCTTGTATTTTTGGAATTCAGCCAGTATTTCATGTGAATTGGCTGGTATTTTTTCAATATAGCCAGTATTTTTGATATCCGGCTTGTATTTTGAAAATTTCGCCAGTATTTGTTTGAGAAACGTATTTTCATATCTATAATCTATTATAATCAACTTTTTAAAACTAAAAAGCAGGATTTTAACCCCTCCTTCTTGAATAGTACTGTATTCAACTAAAAAGAGGTGACATAAATGAAAACAAAAGAAAGGCAACTACCTGCAATTATTTCCGCTTTAGAAGCTTTGCTAATACGGTTGCCAGTTAATCATCAACGTCGTAATCAGATTGAAGATGACTTGCGAAAATATAAATCTGGCTTTCGTGGTGAACAATCCATCGAGTACGACCTCAATTTCTTAACTGCAACTGATTATCTCCACTTTCCTGGTTTACGCCTACCATTCAAAAATGCATTATTCTTCCAAATCGATTCTTTATTACTAACTCCTCACTGCATCTTTCTATTAGAAATAAAAAATACTTCCGGTACTATCTTTTTTGACAAACAGACGAATCAAATGATTCAGACTCTCGATGGTAAGGAAAAAGCTTTTCCATGTCCCATTCAACAAAGTAACCGTCATGTTACGCAATTGAATGAATGGTTGCAAAAAAATGGATTCACAAATATTCCTTTAGTAAACTTTGTTGTATTTACAAACCCCTCTACAATTCTAAAAACGTCTCCTGATAACCAATCTATTTTTGAAAAAGTATGTAAATCCCAAATCATTCCGAACAAAATAAATGACGCTCGTGCTCTGTACCCTCACACAGTGTTAGACTCAAAGCAAATAAGGCAGCTAAAAAATAAACTACTAAAACAAGATAAACCAAGAGAACCAGACGTTTTAAAAATTTATGGAATTGATAAATCGGATTTATTTCTTGGGGTGCAGTGTTTATCGTGTAAAAAGTTATCTATGAAGCGAAAAAAAGGAAGGTGGATCTGTCCCCTCTGTAAAGAGGTTTCTTTTACGTGGGGCATATTTACACATTGATGGACTATTTATTGCTTGTTTCACCAACGATTTCGAATGCTGAATTCAGATCGTTTCTCGGAATTGAATCTGATTCCATTACATCGAAAATACTTCGGGGTATGAATTTACCCGTTGCTGGAACGTACAAAGATAGGAGGTATAGTTTGGATATGGATAATCTGAAAAAGGTACTTAAAAGTGGTTAAAAAATACGTTTGGCCGGTATTTTGTATATTCGGCCAGTATTCCCTGTGTTTTGGCCAGTTTTTTTAAACTTCGGCTGGTATTATTAATATCGAGCCAGTATTTACGAAATTCAGCCAGTATTCCCATTTATAAGTAAGCGTCAAATACTCCCCACATATTAATGCTAGGTCATTCATGCGATAATCTT
>NZ_JBUZWC010000028.1:0-11884 GCF_055329585.1 Virgibacillus sp. GM2-2
GGAAATCAACGTTGCTGTTACCCTAACATGAATTTTCACTAGTTCGCACTTTACGTATTTTGTGTCAAACCATCTACTAAAAAACAACCATTTTAATAGAATCCAGCTGGACTCTCGGAGTAGCTGATTAAAAGATTTTTCGTTTGTTGATAATGATCAAGCATCATTAGATGATTTTCCCTGCCGATACCTGACTTTTTGTATCCGCCAAATGCAGCGTGTGCTGGATATTGGTGATAGCAATTAGTCCAAACACGGCCGGCTTCAATTCCTCGACCAAATCGGTAAGCAGTATTAATATTACGTGTCCATACGCCTGCTCCTAAACCATATAAGGTATCATTCGCGATTTCCATTGCTTCTTCTTTATCTTTAAACGTAGTAACAGACAATACTGGACCGAAAATTTCTTCTTGGAAAATACGCATCTTATTATTTCCTTTAAATATGGTCGGCTCTACATAATAACCGTTTTCCATATCACCTTCCAACTTGTTCGTGTTACCACCAACAAGTACCTCCGCGCCTTCTTCCTTACCAATTGCAAGATACGATTGGATTTTTTCAAGCTGCTCCTGGGAAGCCTGTGCTCCCATCATCGTTTCTGTATCAAGTGGATGCCCGATCTTAATTTGTTTAACACGTTCGACTGCCCGTTGTATGAATTCATCATAAATTGATTCATGAATTAACGCTCGTGACGGACACGTACAAACCTCTCCTTGGTTAAGTGCAAACATCACTAGACCTTCGATTGCTTTATCCAAAAAGCCGTCATCTGCATCCATTACATCTTCAAAAAAGATATTAGGTGACTTTCCTCCAAGTTCAAGTGTAACTGGGATGATATTTTCTGAGGCATATTGCATAATTAGCCTTCCGGTGGTTGTTTCACCAGTAAATGCAATTTTAGCAATTCGACTATTTGATGCGAGTGGTTTACCTGCCTCAACACCAAAGCCATTCACAACATTTAAAACACCTGCTGGTAATAGATCCTTGATCAAATCTAGCAATACATGAATGGATGCTGGTGTCTGTTCAGCAGGTTTTAACACGACACAATTTCCTGCAGCTAAGGCAGGTGCTAACTTCCATGTTGCCATTAAAATTGGGAAGTTCCACGGAATAATTTGTCCAACAACACCTAATGGTTCATGGAAATGGTACGCAACTGTATCGTTATCAATCTGGCTAATACCACCTTCTTGTGCCCGAACAGCTCCAGCGAAATAGCGGAAATGATCAATCGCGAGTGGTATATCAGCAGCTAACGTTTCACGTACAGCCTTACCATTGTCCCACGTTTCTGCTACTGCCAACGTTTCTAAACTTTCCTCCATCCGATCAGCTATCTTATTTAAAATATTTGCTCGTTCTGCAACAGAGGTTTGTCCCCAAGACTCTTTTGCTGCATGCGCCGCATCAATCGCCGCTTCTACATCTTCTTTTGTTGATCTAGCAATCTCGCAAAATACCTTGCCTGTTACTGGACTGACATTCTCAAAATACTTACCATTTGCTGGGGGCTTGTACTCTCCTCCAATATAGTTGTCGTACCGTTCTTGAAATGATACCTTAGCACCGTCTGTGTTTGGATTCGCATACTGCATCTGACACATTCCTCCTCGAATTATTGTAAACGCTTACAAAAATGATGAGTTATCTAAGGCGATTCTCTTTTCATAGTATAGCAATTGTTTGCTAATTATTCCAACTATTTGAGTTTTCACTTATATTATTATTATAAAAATTATAAAAAATCGGCATTCGCCTCTTCCATGATAGCGAATGTCGATTTTTTTTAATAAGATCTAATTTTGACGTTATATTAGAAAACTCGGCTTATCGCCAAGTTTTAATGGCGAAAGCCTTAGTTGTCCTTATACTGATATCCTTAAAACGTATACTTTCCTATCAGTGTATTAAAAAACCTTCGTCATGATGACCAAGGTTTATTCTGCAAAGCAGTTTATTTCAATTCAGGTAGAACGCGTGTCTCCTTATCCATTGAAGATTGGCATAATGGACACTTTGGTTCCTCCTCAAAACTATACGACTCCCTCATCCATCCCTGACAGTCGTCACTTGAACAAGCCCATACGTTTGTTTCCACTTCTGGTACCGGCTCTTTTGGACCACGAGAAAAAGACATTTACATAACCCCTTTCGTGTTACTACCTCCATTATACTCCTTTCTGTAACACAATGAAAGGAAGTGCCAATAATAGAGGATGTTCGACAGGCTAATCTAACACAAAGTGCTCGATTACTTTTGCTACACCATCTTGATCGTTCGTATCAGTTTCGTAGTCAGCTGCCTTTTTAATTGCTTCCTGGGCATTTCCCATCGCTACGCCAAGACCAGCCATTTGAATCATTTTCATGTCATTCAAGCTATCACCAACCGCCATAACATTTTCCATTGTGATTCCAAGCTTGCTACAAACCTTTTCGAGTGCACTACCCTTATGCACACCTTTTGGGTTTATTTCTATATTATGCGGTTGGGAATTCGTTAATTCCAGTTCATCAAAATAAGATAGTTCTTGCATACACTTTTCCAAATTACTTGGTTTATGTGAATCAAAGCCAATTTTTAACCAGTTATGTTCTGTAAAGTCATTCGGTCTATCACCACGCCAAACGGAGTCTGTTGCTGCCATCCAGCAACCCATCTCATATTTTTCACCAATGTCCCATATTCGTTGCATTAGTTCAGGATGAATTGTATGACGTTCCAGCAATTCCTTCTTAACAGTCCAAATTTCTCCGCCATTACTTGTCACGAGAAAAGACTGCAAACCTAACGCTTCCGCATAAGGAAAACATTTACCCAGCCAGCGCCCTGTGCTAATGACCACGTGTACATCTTTCTCCATGGCTTGTGTTATCGCTGTTTGTGTACGCGTCGTAACCTTTTCATCACTTGTCAGTAGTGTGCCGTCCATATCTAATGCGATTAATTTGATTTGCTTTTCCATGTTAGCCATCTCCTTTAATTGTTGATGATGTCAGACCACGGTCATAAATATATGTCGTTATATATGGAATAACGAGTAATGCGATTAAAACGAAGAAAAGCAGTTGAATGGAATAAATATCAACAATCAAGCCACCAATAAGCGGACCGATCATACGTCCAGCTGCGCCAACGCTGTTTACAAATCCCTGATAAAACCCAACTCGTCCTTTTGGTGCTAGTTCATTTGCAAGCGTTGGTATTGCTGGCCACACAAGCATCTCACCTATTGTTAATATCGCCATCGCAACAGCAAATAACGTAAACGCCTCTGCAAAGGTTGTGACGATAAAAGCAGCCAGGATAATCGTTACTCCAATATAAATCTGTAATTTTGTTGACGTTACACGGTCTGTAACCAATTTTAACAGAGGTTGTCCTAAAACAATAAGAAAACCATTGATTGCCCAAAGCATACTATATTGCTCGAGTCCAATTCCGACGTCTTGTGTATAGGAAGCAATCGTTGACTGCCATTGACTGTAAGCGATCCAACAGATCAAAAAACCTCCACATAGAATTAATAATGACCTAAAAGCAGATTTACTTTTTATTTCAAGGTTTTGATCAAGGATGGTTGTATTCATTTGTCGATCTCGCTCTTGATCCATGCCCTTAAAGGTAAACAAGACAATTAGTAAAAATACGGCAAATAATAATGCATTTGCAATAAAAATATAGTTAAATGAGATACTCGCTATATACCCACCAATTGATGCGCCGAGAGCTACGCCAAGGTTTTGTGCTACATAGATTGCATTAAACGCACGTCTTCCACCTTCCGGCCAAACGGATCCGGCCATCGCAAACATGACTGGCCAAGTCATTCCTGCACCAAACCCGATCAACACGAGCAATATAGAATAAGGTAGAATGCTATGGTAAACCGTCATCGTTGCGGACGCTGCCAATGCTATCGACATGCCAATCACGATTGTTTTGAAGGCACTCAATTTATCAAACAACATGCCACCAATCATATTCCCCGCGATGGATGCCCCTTGATTAAACATTAAAACAAACCCCGCAAAAGCTAAGCTTTTACCGAGTTCATTGTGCATATAAATTGTATTTAATGGCCATAAAAATGAAGCTCCTGTTACGTTAATGGTCGTTGCTATTGCTAATAGCCATATGTACTTTGGCATTGCTGTCATCTCTCTTTTCCGCTAGTTTCATTCAAGCTATTTTAAACTATTTCGAGTGACTAAGCAATAAAATTATTTCAGACGAAGAGTGTGAAGGATAAAGAAAACAAACGTTAGTCCATAAACCACTAGTAAAACTGGCAATAAAAGTATTCCTAAGGAGGTGTAAACCTGTGCACTTACAAGCGCAATATAGCATAGAAAGATCACTGACTCGAGATTAAACAAACTCATATACAACTGAGCAACAGGATAAATTTGTGGTGCATTACCTTCTGTAACCTTTCCTGGGAGATTGAAGGTGTGTGGGAATTTAGTTATAAAATACATTCCGATAAATAATACAGTTGCTGTCAAAGGTACGATGAAAATTGAATTCTTTCCTCCCCAATCATCCGCTTCACCAGCAGCATTAAAATGGGTAGGTATACTGTCTGGAAGACTAGGGTAAACCGTTATCAAATAGACTGTTGTTCCAACTATTACTAGTACGGAAAGAATATGTAGCAAACGCGCTCCCTTACTTTTTTCAAAATCTACTTTTGGGTTATTACTCATATCAAAACAGCCCTCCTATCGTTACCTCTCATACGAAATATTACGATAGAAGGTTTCCAATTTTAACAACGTTTCCTCGATCTTCTTTGCATTGGATTGCGCCTCTTGGACTGAAATAGAATAAAAGTTTACTAGATTATTTGGCACTAGTTGAGCAATTTTGGGGAGGTCTGTTGAGATAACTGTTCCAATCCGGGGATAGCCACCAGTTGTCTGGCGATCTGCCATTAAAATTATCGGTTGACCATTCCCTGGAACCTGTATACCTCCAAATGGCACAGCATCTGACCAAATTTTATCTTGATCGGCTTTGATCGGGATTTCGCCACTTAACCGATAGCCCATTCGATTGGAATTGGACTCTACTTTGTACGTGGAATTAAAAAATGTATTTTTAGCTGCATCGGAGAAGCACGAACTATGTGGTCCTTCTACCATAGCTATATTGGCTTCATTGTTATAATTTGGAATTAGAACGTTATCTAAAGTAATTCCGCTTTTTACATTTTTTTCAAAACCATAGATTGCTTGATCTTTTTCTAATTCAACTCCAAGATTACTTAGACGATCTCTAGATTTACTACCAAAAATGCTAAGTACATCAAACCCACCTGCTACAGCGATGTATGCACGCATGCCAGACTTTCGATTTCCAAAAACCAATTTGTCACCTGAATCCATATCAATCGATTTCCATGTTGGAATAGACTTTCCGTTCAGGCTCGGTGACAAATCAGCACCGGTAATGGCAACTGTAACAGGCGCGGTAGCTTGTAGCGTTGGTCCGATTAATGTTACCTCCAAAGCAGCCTCGTTTCGATCATTGCCCACCAATATATTTGCCACCTGGAGGGCATACGTATCCATTGCGCCGCTTACAGGGATACCATATTGCTGATAGCCGTAGCGTCCCATATCTTGAAAAGTAGTTAGTACCCCTGGCTTTAATACGTGAAAAATTTTATGCCCTTGCATCGTTTAATTCACCTCTTTCAATCAAATTGCTGATGGGATTCGCACTTCCATAGTTTGCTTAGTCTAGACCTGATACAGAAATAATCCTATTCATCGCAAACCTTCCTGATCGCTCGCACATTTATCCCTTCTTTCACCAATTCACCGCGCAATGTTTTCACGAAATCCACAGCATTTTCTCCATCCCCATGAACACAAATTGTATCTGCTTGTAATGTCACATGTGAACCGTCAACCGCTTCTACATAGTTATGATCAAGCATCGTTCGAATTCGCTGCACAACGTTATCTACACCAACAACCATTGCATCCGCATTACCACGAGGGGTTAATGTTCCATCCGCCTGGTAAGTACGGTCGGCAAATACCTCAGATGATACCTGTAAGCCGTTTGCCCGACCAGCGGAAATTAACTCACTTCCCGTTAATCCGTACAAGATCAGTGCGGAATCAACATCATAAACAGCACGTGCTATGGCATCCGCTACCTTTTTATCTTTAGCAGCCCGATTATATAATGCACCATGCGGTTTTACATGGTTTATCTCCACTCCATGAGTGTTGCAAAAGGCTTCCAGTGCCCCTACTTGATAGATAATAGAATGATAAATTTCAAGTGGTGTAAGTTGCATATCACGGCGTCCAAATCCTTCTAAATCTGGATAACCGGGATGGGCACCAACTGCTATCCCGTATTTTTTTGCCAGTAATACGGTTTCGTTCATGATCATTGGATCACCAGCATGAAAGCCACAAGCAATATTAGCAGAAGTAATGTATCGCATCAGTTCTTCATCATAAGGAAATCCTTCACCCATGTCACAGTTTACGTCTACGCGTTTCATGTTACTTCCTCCCATTCTATTTCATACGTATTATTTTCTACTTGTTTCCTAATTTCAGCAAACCGTCCTTTCGAAATCGCATGAAATTTAACCTGGTCTCCGGCATGGAATAAAATTGGATTTTCTGCCTCATTGTCAAATAGCTTCACAGGTGTTTCCCCAATAATATTCCATCCACCTGGTGATTCCATTGGATAGATCCCTGTTTGATTATCGGCAATCCCGACTGAACCAGCTGGAATCTTTTCACGTGGATTTTCCAATCTTGGCGTGGCAATCACGTTAGACATTCCACCGAGATATGGAAAGCCCGGTAAAAATCCAAGCATGTATACGAGATATGTTGTTTCTTGGTGAAGTTTAATAACCTCATCCGTTTTGCATTTTGTGTGATTGGCAACGCGCTCAAGATCCTGTCCTTCATAGTAAACAGGAATAGTTAATAATCTACCAGGCGTTGTTTTTCCAACCACCTTTTTAGCATGTAGGTTTTTCATTTTAATAATAAGTTCATCATAAGAAACTTGGTGTTGATCGTAGTAGATACCTACCGAGTCGAATGCAGGCACCCATTCGGTTACACCTTCAATCGGATAGTCTGTTAATTTTTGACAAAACAATCGAATAATTCCATTTAATTCAGGTGAAACCTCCTTATGAAATTCCACCTTCAAAGCATTATCCCCTAATGGTTTGGTCGAAATTTTCACCACAATCACGCCTTTCATCTTTCAAAAGCATAGCATATATCCATATCCGATAACATGAAAGCGCAAACACTTTTTTCTTGCCGATAATTCAAATAATTTTATATAATGGTCTAAGCTTGTATATACAAAGGAGGAAAATAATGATTACTGCAACATGGAATTGGTTATGGGACAAGCATGACCAAGCAAAGGATTTATTAACATTTTTCGTTCGTCCTAACTCATCAAACATGAGCAAAGAAACAAATGCAAGTACTGATTCTTCAGGTGGAAACGGCAATGGCAACAAACGTAGTTATAAGCCAGCACAGTTAGTTGGACTTTTTCTTGGCCCTCTTTTATTTATTTTAACGCTACTTTTTTTCTCACCTGAAGGTCTATCAAATGATGGAAAAGCGATTTTGGCTAGTACAATATGGATTGCGGTATGGTGGATGACGGAAGCAATTCCAATCCCGGCAACATCCTTATTACCTATCATTCTATTTCCATTAACAGGTGGATTAGACATTGGTGCAACAACATCCTCCTATGGTGACGATACTATTTTTCTATTTATGGGCGGGTTTATGATCGCGCTTGCGATGGAAAAATGGAATTTGCACAAACGAATTGCATTAACCATCATTGAAGTGATCGGAACTAATACTGACCGAATTATTTTAGGCTTTATGGTTGCGACAGGATTCTTATCAATGTGGATTTCCAACACAGCTACAGCAATGATGATGGTACCAATCGGTCTCGCAATTATTTATCAAGTATCAGAAGCATTAAAAGACGATGATTCCATCGACACTTCGAAGGAAAACTTTAGCTTCGGTAAAGCATTAATGTTAGGGATTGCATATTCCGCTTCACTAGGTGGAATTGGAACATTAATTGGTACACCACCAAACACAGCTTTAGCTGCCGCTATTGATAAATTTTACGGTGTAGAGCTTTCATTTGCAAAATGGATGTTATTTGGTGTTCCAATTGCATGGATTTTTATCATCATCACTTGGTACTATTTAGTTAAGGTCGCATTTCCGTTAAAAGTAAAATCACTTCCAGGCGGGCGTGAACTCATTCATTCCGAGAAAAAGAAACTAGGTACCGCTTCCTTTGAAGAAAAAGCTGTATTTACTATCTTTGTACTTGCTGCGTTATCATGGATAACACGTTCATTTTTCTTGGCAAATATAAATGAAAATATTAATGATGCCATTATCGCAATGACGTTTGCTGTTATTTTATTCATCATTCCTTCTGTTAACAAAAAAGGTGACCATTTACTAGATTGGGATACAGCTGTGAAGCTTCCTTGGGGTATCCTGCTTCTATTTGGTGGAGGTCTTGCCATTGCAGCAGGATTCGTTTCATCTGGGTTATCTGATTGGATTGGAAATCGTTTAAGTGCACTTGAAGGTGTCAGTATGTTCCTTGTCTTGTTAGTCGTTGCAACACTTGTTATTTTCCTAACGGAGTTAACGTCTAACACTGCAACAGCTTCGATGATGTATCCAATAATGGCATCGTTGGCGATCGCACTTAACGTTCATCCGTTTTCTGTAATGATCGTTGCTGCAGTAGCTGCATCATGTGCATTTATGCTACCAGTTGCTACGCCTCCGAATGCAGTAGTCTTTGGATCAGGCTATTTACGAATTCCTGATATGGCAAAGGCAGGTTTAATATTAAACATAGTTGGAATTATTTTAGTAACACTGGCTGTATACTTCTATCTACCTATTGCGTGGGGAATCGATTTATCTGTGTTACCAGAATCATTTAAATAAGAAAAAATAACGATGGATTAAACTCCATCGTTATTTTTTTGCTTTATTCTATGTTGAAAGTAGGTTACAAATAGGAGATACACAATTGGTAGAAACCCTATAATTAGTACTAGTCCTGTCCAGCCTAACACGCTATATACTGGTCCAATTGCCGAGCTTCCAACTGCTACACCAATATAATATGATACAAGGTACAGGCTGGAAGCACTACCTTTATGATGTGTCGCTTGTTCACTTACTGATGCTGCTGATAACGAATGGGCAGTAAAAAATCCTAAACAACTTATACATAGCCCGATAATTAATAAAAGTAACGATCCACTCAACGTTAAAAATATCCCTATGCCAAGCGTAATTATTCCAGCAATCCTTACGATGCGCAATCCAAACTTACCTGCTAACCATCCTGCAAAGGGAGATCCGATAACACCTAAACCGTAGGCGAAAAACATATAAGCTATCACTTTTAATGACAGAGAAAATGGTGGTCCTTCCAAATAAAATGGTAGATACGTCCATAAACCTGTAAAGGACAGTTGCAAAATAATGCCTAGACCAAAAACAAGTAGTAATGAAGGATTTTTTACATGAAATAAAAATGCTTCGATGTCACGAGAAAACGATAGATTGCTAGCTTCAAACCGAGTTGAATTAGGAAGCAAGACAAACACTGCGATTAGAATAACTAGCCCAACTACTGCTAAGAAGTAAAATGCTGTCTGCCAGGAATAATTATCGGTTATATATCCAGTCAATACCCTCCCCATCATTCCGCCTAATGCATTACTCGAGATGTAAAGCGCCATCGCTACACTTACACTTCGCTTGTCAATTTCTTCACTAATGTACGCAAGTGAGGCCGCTGGCAGACCCGCCAATGCAAATCCTTGAATAAACCGTAATACTAGTAACATAAAAAAGGAATCCATTACTGGAATTAAGAAAAAAGGAATGATAGAACCAACCATGGCAAATTTAATATAGAATGTTCGACCGTTTCGATCCGATAAAAAGCCTAACACGATTAACCCAATAATCAGACCAATGATTGTTAAGGAAATGGACAAACTCGATGTCGACACTGCTACATCGAATTCATCAACAAATACTGGAAGAAGTGGTTGAACCGCGTACATACTAGCAAATACAAAAAATGAAGCAAGCGCTAAGCTCAACGTTATTTTCCAAAAATAAAAGTCTTTCATTGAATACTGCATATTCTCACTTCCATTATGTTATTCCGTTGACGGAGCATCATCTAAGACGAACTTGTTGCGTCCAGCACCGTAACCAAAAAATGCTACCAACAACGCTACACCAATTAAAGTTAAAAGTGGTACTGACCAAGCGTGTGTAATATCAAATAAGAATCCAATAAACATTGGACCGATTGCTGCTAGTGCATAACCGAGTGATTGTGCCATGCCGGACAACTCTGCAGCTTGCCTTGCGTTCCGTGCACGCATTCCTAGGAAAGCTAATGCTAGACTAAAGCTACCACTTAGAGCGATTCCTAGACTTATCGTACTTACAATCATTACAGTGTACGAATCACCAAATAATAATCCAATATACGAGCCGATTGCAAACACTTGTAAAATAACAACTATTAGACCTTGTGATTTAAACTTGTTAGCGATAACGGGCACAAAGAAGCTTGCTGGTAACCCAACAAACTGGGTAAACGACAGCATCCATCCAGCGGTCGCCATACTAACACCATACTCATGTAAAATTTCTGGTAACCAAGAAACCGTTACATAAAACATAAATGATTGTAATCCCATAAAACAGGCCACCTGCCACGCTAACCCCGAACGCCACATTCGGTTATCGGATGGCTGTATAAACTGAACTTCAACGGACTCGTTTGTTTTATCTCGTTTACTAAGGTAAATCCAAACGATGATCCCGATAACTGCTGGGATCGTCCAAAATAGCAAAGCAATTTGCCAACCCCATCCCGCTCCTCGCGCTAGTGGGATACTCAGTCCTGAGGCAGCTGCTGCAAAAACCCCCATTGCAGTTGAATAGAGACTAGTCATCAAGGCAACCTTTGCAGGAAATTTTTCCTTAATTACCCCAGGTAACAGTACGTTCATAATCGCAATACCAAGCCCAATAAAGATGGTTCCAACAAATAATAACAGCAACATAGAAACAGAACGAACCATAATACCTATAAATAATAGAATTAATCCAATTAATAATGCTCGCTCATTGCTATATCGATTGCCTATTCTTGGAGCAAGAGGAGACATGAATGCAAACGCGATCAGCGGCAAGCTAGTTAATAATCCTACACTCCAATTGGACAAACCGATATCGTCTCGAATTATTCCAATAACTGGACCAACTGATGTAATTGCGGGGCGCAAATTAAATGCCACGATAATAATGCCCACTACTAATAAAACACGATAAAACCGCTTCGAACGCATTGTCATTCAGAAATCAACATCCTTTACCGACCAATAATAACTACTTTCTAATAGTAGCATATCTGACAGTTTGACTGGTGAAAAAGACATTGTCTAGAAGATTGTTGTGTATGACACTTAATCGTAAACTGCGAACTAATGAAAATTAAAGTATAGCGTCGACCGCTACGGAAAAACACTGCGCTTTCCGTGGGCTTGCGTTGAGCCTCCTCGTTCGCAAAGATCGCTTCACTGCGGGGTCTCACCACTTCGCTTTCCCACAGGAGTCTCCGTGTTTTTCCTCCGCTGTATTTGTGCTTCATATCTCTTATTTCGTTTTTTGACATATAAATTATCTTCTAATTTGACAGTTGATTGGAGCGGAGGGCAGTCGACTCCTTGAAAAAGAAGGTCACTTTTTCTGC
>NZ_JBUZWC010000029.1:0-9829 GCF_055329585.1 Virgibacillus sp. GM2-2
ACTGCGAAGGAGAACGGATTAAATCCATTCAACTATCTTCGTTACTTATTTGAGGAACTTCCCAATATGGATACAACCAACAAAACGGAATTGGCGAGATTGCTTCCTTGGTCGCAATCTCTTCCAGAAGAATGCCGCGTACCAACTAAATCTAAATAAAGCATACAAAAAATCCCCATCTGATTACAGGTGGGGATTATTTGACGCTTACATTTATCTTTTTAAATTAGAGGTGCAACTCAAAATACGAATTGCACCTCATCATCGTTTGCCTTTCCTAAACTATTTTCAGGGTAGTTCATTACTTTTTATCAATTTGGCTCACTAAAATCAATAAATCTAAATAAATCACCATAGATAATATCATCAGAATATCCAAGTTCTTTGGTAACTTTTTCCTTTATTGGATGACATGGGCTTTTATATCTTTCATTATTATTTGTTTTATTGTCCTTTTTAATTGGTTCACCAGTCTGACGATCGTAGCATACACTACCTGCTGATATATATTTTTTACTAATGAAATTACCATTTCGTAATGCAATATATCCTTTGCGATCATCTGAAAATAGATCGTTACCAAAATAAATATCATTTTCCGTATTTACCCCTAATAAATGTAGTAATGTTGGTTTCAGATCAATCTGACCAGAAACATTAGACATCACTTTTCCTTTTCCTGAACCAGGAATATGAATGAAAAGCGGTACACGTTGCAACCGAACTTGATCGTAAGGTGTAATTTTATCTTTCCCCAAATATTGACTCATTGCTTTATTATGGTTTTCACTTATTCCGAAATGGTCACCCATTATTACAATGATTGAGTTTTTATATAAACCAGCATTTTTTAATTGATTAAAAAACTGCTTAATTGCTTCATCAGTATATCTTACAGTTGGAAAATAATTATTAAGTGTACTTGAACCAGAATTATAGGGTTCTATTGTTTGATCTTCCTTGTCTAGACTAAATGGAAAGTGATTTGTTAATGTAATAAATTTTGTGTAAAAAGGTTGTTTGAACGACTGTAAATACTTAATTGATTGTTCAAAAAAAGCCTTATCCTTTAGTCCCCAACCGATTGAATTATTGTCTGTCACTTCGAAGGCCATTTCACCATAATAATAGTCATACCCTAAATTCTTATACATCTGATCCCTATTCCAAAAGCTTTTATTATTGGCATGGAATACCGAATTATAGTAGCCTTTTTCATTTAATAATTCAGGCATTGCATTATATTCATTCTGGGCATGTGTAAAGAATACCGAACCACTTGGCAATGGATACAGTGAATTTTCTACCACAAACTCAGAATCTGACGTTCTGCCCTGAGCGATTTGAGAATAAAAGTTTTCAAAATAAAATGTATCCTCATTTTCTACTAAACTATTTAAGAAGGGAGTAATTTCTTCTCCATTTACTTTATTATTAATAACAAAGTTTTGCATAGACTCGACAGAAATAAAAATTAAATTTTTACCTTCTGCGATCCCAAAGATATTTGATTTGTCTTTGCTTTGAATGTCATTCACATATTCTTTTATTTTTGGAAGTTCATTTTCATCCGCAAAGACTCGTTTAGCTTTTACTCTAGATTGCATTACTACATCGTACATATGGTAATTAAAAACACCTATATTTTTCACAAGATATTCTCGATCAAATGCACGAGTGAAAAGCTGAGGTCTTTCCATTTCTGCTAAGAAAAAGTTACCTGCTAGCAACAAAAAAGAAACTGCCAATGTAAAAACTTTCCCTCTTCTAAGGAAATTCACAGACATAGCTTTTTTCTTTTGTTTACTCAAATACCAAATAATGGCTACTTCCGCAAACAATAATATATCGTATGGTTTTATTAATGTTAGAATACTAGATCCTAAATCTCCCATATTACTAGCTTGGAATAATTGTGGAATCGTTATAAAGTCAGCATTTGCACGGTAAAATACAAGATTAAAAAACAAGATTAACGACCCAATTAAAGCGGTGTATCGTAGAAATTTCATTTGTCTGGATTGGTTTTTAAACCAAACACTTACTGCAAAGATCAAGTAAGCGGACACAAATGGGTTAATAAATAAAATCAATTCTTGCATTGAGTTATCTAATTCCAGGCTAAACATAAAACGATAAACAATATACGTCTTTATTCCAAACAGTATGGTTGTTATTATAAATAATGGTATTTTAATTCGTGTATTCTTCATTCATAGTTCCTCCCTATAAAGCAGAAGTTCCTATTATAAATTTGATAGAGAATCCCTTTAAATTTAATACATATTAAAGAATATCATATACTATGAATATTATAAACAACAATTATGTTACAATTTTGTTAATGATATTTATGACTTGACGTTAAAGTACACGATATGAAAAACGGACAAACAGAAAAAACTCATTAGAATAAATACAATACTAAACGTCAAAGATAAATTAACAAAAACAATCTGCTGAATAGTAGTAATAACACCTATTACTAGTAAACTAATAGTGGTTTTTATGAGTATCCCCTTGAGATTGTGTTTCTTATTAAAGAGTCTCATAATTGAAATTGCAATAAGCCAGTAAAAAATGATCAACACGGTAAACAAAATTATTGGGCCAGACGCCTTGTTTACAATTAGATTTGTAACAAAACTAATCATTGCAAACAATGCAATATAGGCTAAAATAAAATAACGTGGTATTTTTAAAGTAGATTCTGTATACATTGTTTTCTCCTTATTAAAGTTTGTAAGGCTATCGTGTAAAGTAAAGAACTAAATCACTACACGATATTCTATTTATAGGATTCAAAGTGGTATCTGTTCACTTATTCATATAAACTAAAATAACAGGAACTAAAAGGTAATGCAACTATATATGGTTGCTTTGATGTTTGATGAGATACAAGTCTGTAGCCATCGATCCATTAATGCTTTTTATCCTAATGCAATGTCTAAAATCATCATGACAGTAAATCCAATCATTAAGCTCATAGATGCTAAGTCCTTATTCCCCTCCTCTTGTGAGCTAGGAATCACTTCCTCAGCCACGACGAAAATCATTGCCCCCGCAGCAAAACTTAAAGCATATGGAAGTATTGGTTCAATAAAAACAACAGTCATTACCCCAATCAATGCAGCAACTGGTTCAACCATTCCAGAAAATTGCCCATAGAAAAAACTTTTTCGACGAGACATTCCATCCCTTCGAAGTGGCATGGAAACAGCTACACCTTCAGGAAAGTTTTGAATACCAATTCCAAGCCCTAATGCGACAGCTCCTGCTAAAGATGCTTCAGGAAATCCAGAAGCAACTGCTCCAAAGGCTACACCAACTGCAAGACCTTCAGGAATATTGTGTAAAGTGATTGCTAAAACAAGCAGTGTACTACGACGATTTTTATTCGGCTGTATCCCCTCAGCCTCTCCTATTGGTGTATTTGGATGTAAATGTGGGAGAAGTTTATCAATCCCCCATAAAAAGAGACCACCTAATAGGAAGCCTATAGCTGCTGGAATCCATGCTGGTAAAGGGGCATTTTTTGCCATTTCAAGGGCAGGGGAAAGAAGTGACCAGAAACTTGCAGCAATCATTACCCCACCTGCGAAACCGAGCATTCCATCCAAAAATTTTTGATTAACCGATTTTGTTGTAAATACTAAAGAAGCTCCAAGTGCAGTCATGCCCCAAGTGAATAAGGTTGTAGCCAGTGCTTGGATAGCTGGGGAAAGATCAATAAAAAATTCAGCCATAAACATTCCTCCAAAATTAGCAAAAAATATTATAAACTTTTGTAATCATTTGTATCAATTGCAAGGATAATCACCGAAACGATAATGTTTCCTTAGCGAAACATTATAAACCAAAGGAAACTTGTCCGTCAACAAAAATTATTTTGTACAAATTCCCAAATATATTGATAGTAGCTAAAGGAAAGTCTTGAAGCAAGTATTTTCTGATTAAAATAAAACTTGATACATATAACTTCTTAGTTCTGGTCAAAATAAAATTGAAATACCGAAAGAAGGTCTACTTTTACATGACGGATTTTTTTCAAGGAAGGATGATCACTGTGAAGAATGATAAAACAAGCATTAGACATTCAAAGGATTGTTTGAGAAAGGTAAAGCCTTATCAGGAGATTAACAACGAAATATCAAAAAATGAGAAGTTAATACATAAACAACCAACCCCACAACCACAAGACTTAGAAGAAATTGAGTATTAATAGCAAAAATCAAAGAGATCCTTCATAGTATATAGCAGTTCATGATGTGAATATATACATGAAAATATAATTACGACGATAATATTTGTTAAAAGGATGTGACATAATGCAAGGAAAAGGTATACTTGAGACAGCTGATTTATACACGATAATTACAGCGATTTTCGTCGGAACATTAGCCAGATATTTAACATTAAAAGAAGACTACCGCCAATACCCAACCTATCCCAATGGGTACCTAATACACGTGGTTACAGGATTTATTGCAGCTGCACTTGGAGCGGTTGCGGTTCCAGCACTACTTACGAAAAACTTTGTGGCAGTTACATTCCTGACGTTGGCTATCCAACAATTTCGTGATGTAAGAAAAATTGAAACAGATAGCCTTAGTTTGCAGGAAAAAACTGAATTCACTCCAAGAGGCGGAGCATACATTGATGGCATCGCAAAAACATTTGAGGCAAGAAACTATTTTGCATTAATTGTTTCACTTATCACCTCGATAGTTATTAAAGTGGCGTCATCGTTCGATATCATCAATTTGTTTGTTGCACAAATAATTGGGATCGTTCTCGGCATTTCAATATTGTTCTTTTTAAAGTACTTCTCAAAAGGTAAAACAATAGGAGATGTCGCAGAAGTCAAGGAAGGAAAGGTAGAAGTTCGTGGTTCTGAACTTTACGTTGACGGTATTTACGTGACAAATGAAATTGGAACTGATCGGGCACAGAAACTCATTCAAGTGGAAGCGATCGCAGCAGTAATCTTCCCTAAGGATAAAATGTATCGATTAGCTCTCGATAATTTCGGTCAAAGGCAAGCTATTCTGTTTGATGCAGTTCGTGTTCTTGGTGTCAAACGGTACAATTACACACGAAAAGACTTTGAAAAAGGTAGAGTTGTTGTCACTCTTGTCCCTATAAATAAGGATACGGATTCACTCATTGAAGTAATAAAAAAATGTCCATTGTTGGAAAGCATGAAAAAATCACATTTTTTGGTTAAAGGAAAAGCCTAAAGAAATTTAAAGGAGGATTTTTTATGGGACGACAAGAAAACGCAAGATCACCACAATATGAGGTTTTAGCCTACATCACCCAAAATAAAAATCGAGTTATTACCGGATACCCTCTGTGTTTATACGCTGACTCTGAAGAAGAATTAAAACAAATGACAACAGACATTGCAAAAGCGTTAAAAGCAGACGTTACGCGGTTGAAAAATAATGACTATTTGATATTCCGTTTATAAGTATCATTGTTGGTTCACCATGACCCCAGTGGAAATTCATTAAAAAAATGATAATAATCTATAAAAAAGTTTATTTTCTTCGGATAAATTTTGAAAAATTTCGCCCAAAAGTTCGATCAAAAATTACGGCTATGACTGATGTGAAAAATAGTACAGCAGTATCCCGGAAAACATGAGTAAAATCCATTTCATTACTAATAATATAGTTTTTTATTTCTGACCAAGTATAAATTCTGTAATTAAGAAACGGATTATTATTACTATTTAATTGTTGATCATTAGACACCAAAACATCGTTTAAAAATAGATAATTATTATTAAGAAAAGGTATATTTCCATATGAGATGCTTATGACTAACGGAATAACAAAAAAAACCAGTACGAACAAAACGACTACAATTTTGAATGAAGCTCCAATATTCCTTTTCATTTTCATCTTATCACACCCCATTAGTAAAATATATTACTTAAAATGGTTAAGTTATGACTATATAGAAGATCTGTAATAATATAATCATTTATAAAAATATTAATATAAATAAAGTTTGGAGCATTATAGTCATGTTCGTACCTTGATTATTTTCTCTCACCATTAGCACCCACATTAAATTCTTTGGCTGGCATCGTGTGCGATCCCCGTGCTGTTACATGAGAAATTACGTTATAGATTCCCTTTTCATTAAATGTATGTTTTAGTGAATACACACCATCACCTTCATTCTTGACTTTAAATTTCTTTGAGTTATTTTGGTTTCCTTTCTTCCAAATTTCAAATTGGATTTCATCTGCATCAGAGACAGTTTCACTACCTTTGGTAACCCTAATTTGAATAGTTCCTTCTTTTCCTAGTTTAAAGGCATCAGATTTCGTGATAAATTCAACCTTTAATGGTTCAATTGACACCTCTGCATCTTTCTCATTATCTTTTAAGTTACTACCATTAGTATTACCGCAAGCTACTAAGAAAACAAAAGCCAAAGTAGCAATAAATATTGTTATTTTTTTCATCAATAAACTCCTTTAATAAATTTTTCTCGGTTTACAATCTGGTCTAATGAATATTTTCTTGAAAACGATTCCACATACGACTATAAATCAAACATTAAATTAACCACTTCATTTGAATGGTCCTGACAAAAGTAATTTTTATTGTCAAAAAAGATTAAATTAGAAAATTGATGGATGCCTTTTCAATGGAATTAACGGGCTAGATTATTAACGGCTACCCCTCATCGAAAGTCCTTGTTACCTTAACTATTTGTCTACTGTGATAAATAATCCCTGCTATAACTGCTAGGGTAATAAACAACATAAAAAGAAATTCGACTATATGTCCTCCGAAAACTGAACTCGTCTTCATATCCGTAGCATTGCCAGTAGTGTCAGCCATTTTCTTTTCTACGAGATGTTCTTTTACCTGGTTTAAAGGATAAGAAAATATTATTTTTCCGTCTTCATTCGTTATCTCTAATGAACCATTACTATTAACTTCTTTTGTCATTTTCTCATTTATAGAATGAGTATAGAAAATTGCTTTTGGTATTATAAACTCTTGGTCCCCACGCTTAAAGGTGGATCCCTTAGAGATACTAGATGTTTCAAAGTTATTAAATCCATAGTCTAATAGATTAATTGTGTCATCATATGCTGCTGATTGTAAATAGCTATTTAAAGTAATCACAATTAGACTTAATTTATCCCTCTCTGCTGTCGTAGCCAGGGTAAAACCAGATTGATTGACGAAGCCCGTCTTCCCACCAGTTATACCCTCATAGGGAATCTGTCTCATTAATTTATGATGGGTAATAAGCGTGGTATCCCAAGACTCCCCATTCCACTTTAATTTTTTTGTCCCAAATATTTTTCGAAATGTGTCATTTTTCATTGCGTATTGAGTGATTTTGGCCAAGTCTTTCGCAGTTGTTACATGTTTCGGATCAAAAAGACCATGCGGATTTTCAAAATGAGTATTTTTTACACCAATTATGTTTTTTAAGTATTTGTTTATATCTGATGCAAACTGTTTCACACTGCCACTCAAATGTTCAGCAATCGCTACTCCTGCATCGTTTCCTGAATTAATTAACAATCCTTGTATAAGCTTCTTTAACGTTACTTTTTCTCCTTCTTCTAAATAAACTTTAGTTCCTTCTATATTCCTTGCCTTTTCACTAACGGTTACAATTCCGTCGAGATTACCTGTCTCTATAGCATAGATAGCTGTTGCAATTTTGGTTAAACTTGCGGGGTACATTTGTGTATTAGCATTTTTTTCATAAAGAACCCTTCCTGTTTTTGCATCGATCATAATTGCGGCTTCACTTACTAAATTAGGAGGAGAAACATCAGAGTTAGCAAAGACTTTAGACATGAATAATGGGTTCATGGCAGCAATAGTTATGATAATTAGAATGAATTTTCTCATGTTAGCACCCTTTATTAAAAATAGTTTCCAATCACAATTCTAACTATTTTCAACCAAGAATGGTGTAGATTTGTATAGATGTAATAAATATTTAACATTGTTAAATGCTTGTAACAGGGAAAATTAGGGAGAGGTAGATAATTACTTTTCTCTGTATCTTTAGTAGAAAAATGTCCCACTAACTAAACAAAAAAATTTTCAATTTAATTCTAAAAATAAACTTTATACTATAGAGTAATTTTAATAACAAAAAAATATACCTGTCACTATAAAGTTGTGTCGGCAATGTTTTTAATAAAGAGTATTTATCCTTTATTGATTGATGTGGAGATTAATAATAAAAATCACAGTTCCAGTGAATTAGGGTCTTAAAATGGCTTGTTAAAATAAGTCTCTTACTACTTGAAAACACATTTCATTTTAATGGCGTAGTACAACAAGACAGATAAATGATTAATACCCCTCCGTACGCAACATAAACCCTACCAATAACCAAATAAGGTAGCCTCCGCCTATTTTAGCCAGTCCCGCAAAAATAAATAATTTTACTGTATAAATCATCTAAAAAACAACCTTACTTCTTAGCAAACTTAATTAATATAAAAGAGTAACCTACTCTTTATTATTTGGCATCCGTCAGCCACCTTCAATGCAAGTATCCGTTGAACTATCAACAACTTAGTTCAATTCCCTTAGCAGTAAGGTAAGTTGCCCCCTTTTTAACTACCAATTTTTGTGAAAGCGGAATATTGTATTTCGCGAAAATTTCTTTCATTTTTATCCAAGTATCAACAATTGCTTTTGGTCTGTTGAATAACCATTTACTTAGCTCCCTTCGTTTTCACTTTGTAATTTCTTACAATATTAATGCTATTTTACCTATCAGATAAGAGCACATATTTTTGTGTATACTAAGAAATACTTAGGCGAAGCATTGAAATACAAATAATAGATAAGCTTCAAGTTAAGTATTACTATTGCTACTTCCATATTTTTAATTAAGAAGTGAAATTTTTAAAAATATAACCTGTATCACTGGCCACACCCTGTAATAGCGCAGAACCACGTCTAAATTGCAAAGGCAACCCTAAAAAGTATAAACCTTCTACACTGGTTAATCCCCTATTATGAATCGGTTTTCCATTGTAATCTAGGACATCTGTGATTTTTACCCATGAATAGTTAGGTTCGAATCCAGTAGCCCATATTATGTTATTTAATTGAAGAAGCGACTTGTCCTGGAATTTTATTTTCCTGCCCTCCAACAGACTTTTCTTTAATGACAATATCCCCTAATAACATCGCTTGATAAGCCTTTCGAAAATGAAGGAATCTTTGGTTTTTGAAATGGTCCAGTAGCTACTACTACATTTTGAGCTCTATATTCCCAGTGTTCAGCTAAGCTAATATGATAAAAACATTATTCTCCTTCCTAACAATAGTTACTCTGCTATCATGTTAATCGGTAATTTAAATTTTTCCGCATATCCTCTCAGATAATTAGCTATTTCATCTTTGGTAGGAAATCCTCGTGAATCGCCTTCTAGTAGGAACCCCGGTAGTGAACTAAACTGACTTGATGTAAACAAAACTAAGGAATCACACCGTTTTTTCCACGATACCCCTACTTCTTTATTCTCATCTAAAATGAGGAAAGAATGGCCTGATTGTTTTAAGTAATATCCCATTGACAAGCCAGCTTGTCCTGCGCCAATAATTATAGTTTCATTCATTTACTCTTCCCCCATTCTTTTTCAATAATATTATCACACTAAAACAATCATTTGAATATTAATATTGACAAGTAATATTATATTGCTTACACTTTAAACAAATAATCAAACAATCATTAGAGTGAGGTGTTAAGTATGTCAGCTGAAAAAGTTGTAAAATTGAACAAAGATACGTGTGATACCTTTTGTTATGACGAA
>NZ_JBUZWC010000030.1:0-6927 GCF_055329585.1 Virgibacillus sp. GM2-2
AGAAAGTGTTCCAAATTAATCAGCAAAAACTGTGTCTTTCTACTTGACGGTCACAGATTTAAGACAAACGAAACACTATTCCCATCATTATCAATGATTTTAATGAAATTCTTAGCAAATAAACGAAAATCCCCCATAACTACATCAAGTTTGGAGGACTTTTTCTTCTTATCCGACATCTAAATCATCATCTTCTTCAGTATCTTCAACATTGTCATAACCTTTCCCGATTGACTTAGACATATTTTGAATATCTTTCTGTAATGTAAGGAATATCTTAATTGCTTTTTCATCACCCTGTTTTGCTTTGTCGGAAACAATATTATATATCTGTTCAAAATCCTCATTAACCTTATAATCTAGGTACAACATAAGTAAATTTTTATAATCGCTGCTTTTCTCCCAACGGTAGAATGGTGACATACTTTTACGATTAACTAACCGCAAAAAATCCTCCTCTGTTTTAAGGGGTCTAGTATGATCAAATCGCAATTCTGGGTGAAGATACTTGAAGTATTCTGCAAAACGAAATTCAGTTTGCTTTAATGCTTCATAAATATTCATTACTTCTCACCTGCTTTGATAAAACTTGTCATTTTCTCATTCAAACTGTTAATATTCTTCTCGATATTCTCTAACTGGTGTTCTATAACTGCACCACGCTTTATTTGTTCGACTGCTAATAATTCCATTTTCTTAATACAATCCTCAATACTGTCTAGACGTTCATCTGTTGTTCTTTGTTCATTTTCCATCTCAATAACTTTTGCTTGATTTTTCATTATTAGATTCATCTCCTGATTAGTTTTTTGGAATATAAAAAGCCCCTAACATTTTTGTTAAGGACTTCATAATTTTGTTTATAATTTTAAGGACGTTCGCCCCATTCATTTGAATTAAGAACATCATCTTCAACATTCTCAAAAGGGTTAAGATCATCTTCTCTAGTGTCTGCTTGTTTATTTTTCTTGTACCGATTCAAAAACTTACGAATGTTATCCTCATTATCATTTTTAAATGAATTTATTTTTGAATATCTTCGTAATGGTGTATGTTCATAATTAATTTTCTTATTTTTTCGTTTAACATGACTAGCAAGCAAATAATTTTGATTTAAAGTTATCAAAATGTCTGTAATTGTATCATTTCCATAACCCAACCAATCTTTCATAGTATTAATATTTACAGTTGCTTTACGTTCACCAGCATTTGATAATTTCATTAGTAATAAGTAGACAGATAATTCCTTTGACGTTAAGGAAAGGTCATTATATATGTACTCAATTGTTCTAAAGTTGATTGGAATATAATAATCTTCTTCGGTATCAGGTTCATCTTTGTCATTCTTAGTATGAGTATTTGGAACATCTGTTGCTTCCAACACAATTAATTTATCATGTTTGACTTTCCCATTATCATCAACCATTTGATCCCATCGTGAAGGTGTATGTAGTTTAATGATACCTGCTTTTTCCATTTTCGTTAATAAGTCAACAATTTGTTTATGTGTAAGTTTCTTTTTAAGATTGATCTTAGTAAACTTAGACAATTCACCAACTGTTACACGAAAAACATGATGTGTGTAATTTTCTTTTCCATCACCAGTAATTTGATGTAATCGGAAACGGAATAATTGTAAGTATAGATTTATACCTTCTTCCTTTCC
The DNA here is from genome assembly GCF_055329585.1 of Virgibacillus sp. GM2-2. Classification (NCBI taxonomy): domain Bacteria; kingdom Bacillati; phylum Bacillota; class Bacilli; order Caryophanales; family Bacillaceae; genus Virgibacillus; species Virgibacillus sp. GM2-2. Next base: position 1,667 of record NZ_JBUZWC010000030.1, read on the forward strand.
AATTTTCTTGTAAATAGATGGATCAGTTGACTTATTACCCAACCACTTAGATTTAATTTTTGTAGATGATAATGTAAAATTATTAAATTCCATTATTTAATTCTCCTTCTTTTAAAATAAATATGTAAGTTTCACAACAACCAATTTGTAAGTGTCAAAGCAAAGATTTTGAACTTGAACTTGCACTAAAAAGTTGTTGAAAATTATGGGGAAAGTTTACTTTAACCATGAAATATTACTTTAAATTTATTCTCTTTATTATTTTAAATTAATTATATACCTATACGGTTGTAAATTGTAAGAAAATAATAATGTAAAATGGCGAAAAAGTTGTGTTTTGTAAATTTAAATTTTCTACTAAACCCCTAAAAGTATTGTTATATATGGTTTTATAACCAATTTTTGTATTATTTTTATATATACCTGTATGGTTGTGTTTTGTTAGAAATGCAAGTTGTTAAACAGTGTTTAAGTTGTAAATTGTGTAAAATTTAACTATAAAACAAGTAAAAAGTTACGTATTTTTTATCAAATACCTACAAACACTATTATATCAATATTTTTATCATACCTGTATGGTTGCAAAATGTCAAAACTATTTATTTTTCTCTTTATATTTATCCAATACCGCCTGTAATTCTGGTGACTTGCCATATAAACTGAATAATCGACCACTCTTTTTGTTTTCTGCAATGGTCAATGGTACTAGACCGCTTTCTTTATAGATGAATGTGCTTAAATTTTTACTGTAGCAAAAGAATAAATCTTCTCGTTTAACTGTCATTGTATAATCTCCTTTAGAAATAAAATAAAAGGGGAATTTTATCCCCTTATGCAATTGTGTATTTATAAAATTTTTGTCCTGTTAATGCAAAACTAACTACATTCTTACTTAAATTACCTTTTTCATCACCTTGTACTTGTCTACTTTTATTTTGATATTTTTTTTGTAAAGTAAACTGTTGCTCAGGTAATGACAAATCTAAACCAAATATCTCCGATAACTGTTCTACTGGTAGTCGTGTTTCAAGATAACCGTTATCATTTAGTTTAATCTTAGTTGACATATTGTATTTATCTTGTAACTGCCAATAATCTTTAATTGATGTGTTATTGAGTAGATCAATCAATTCTTCAAACCTTAACAACTCTAAGTATTCGGTATGCTTATTTACAAATCTACTGCTGTAATGTCCTTTAAATCCACTATCAATGGCTAACAATAACATTTTACCTTCCTTTGACTTTGGTAAAGGCAATCCATAAAATGACCACATTAGAATAGCGGTTGACATACAGAATTTATCAAAATAGTTGTCACCTGATATGTTTAATACTGAATTAATATTTGCTGAATTTGGATTTGCACTACTATTTTTGTTTATACGTGTAACGTGATTATCCCAACATTTTCCTTTTGTTAGTGCAAGATCAATTCCTAGTGTTGGATAACGGACATTTTTGTCCTGTGAATAAATATTTTCAAAGTTATAGAAATAACCAATATCATTACTATTTACGTGTTTCTCAATGGCACACCCTAACAATGAATCTATGTCGTCTGTTAATACTGTTGAAAATTGTTTATCCTCAAAACACCAACTAGGAAATTTATTTTTTAATTGTTCGTTCATACTTTATGCGAAAGAATACCTTTCACACTTCTTCTATGTATTTCTCCAATTTTTCAATTTATAACTTCTTCCTTTTATTCCATGACCACATAAAAATGTTCAGCATTGCGGTTTAATTTACTGAACGGTCACAAAAGGAAGAAGTGTTAAGTTTTTCTGTTCACATTTTCACCTCAACTTTCCGACTGTATTTGTTAAATTATTTGTTATCTATGATTCTTTTATATCTATCTATTTTGTCTTGTGACATAGTACATTCATTTTTCTCGAAACGACTAATTAAACTTTGAGAGCAATTTAATTTAGACGCTAATTCATTTTGATTAATCCCTTTTCTTCTACGTTTGATTAGATATAATTCTTTTTCATTCATTCTCCTTTTACTCCTATTTGATTAGATTTTAAAAAGAGGATACAAGCCGACTGGCAAGTATCCCCTTAATGATATGTATTAGATTATGCCTGTGGTGCTACTGTTACAACTGCAACTGCTTTCTTAGAACCAACTTTTAGAGTGGATTCAGCAATAACTTGACCTTTAACACTGTCACCAGTTTTAGCAAGTGGCTCGAAGTGTGCTTCACGTAAGTTAGCAATATCAACATAAGAATCGTTGAAGAATACCATCTTATCAGCAGGTACATGCTTAGAAAGAACAAAGTTTACTTGACCATAGTTAGTGTTGATTGAATCAACTAATAGACCAAAGTTAGTTTCAGTGTGGTTGTAGTTATAAGAACCTTCATATAGTGAATCAACTTGTTCTTTTAAATCAGCATTGATTAGGCAATAGAATTGACCTTCTGCTAAATCTTGATTCCAAAGATTACGCATAGCATCTTTAATAACTTGTTGAGTAACTGCACCAGTATGTGCAACATCATTAGTAGCGTCTGCCATAGCAATAAGACCGTCCATTTGACGAATGAAAGGTGCTACCCCACCATCGGCACGTACACCATTGATGAATTTCTTCTCCATATTAATTTTTAGTTCCAATAAACGATCATTAACTTCTTGTGAAAGTTGACCAGCGTTCATTGCTTGTGCTGAACCTGAAATACTAGCACCCTTCTTGAAGATTTCAAGAATATTATTTAATTCTGCTCTTGCACTCTCATAAAATACAGTAGTGTCTGCACCTTCAACTGCTGAAATGTCACCAGTTTGGTCAAGAGTTTTCTCTCTCCAAGTATAAACTGTTCCAAGTGCTTTCTCGATATTACCTTTCGCCATAAGCAGAGATGTAAATGGTGTTGCTTGTACGCCTACTTTCGCAATCTCTTTTGATAAACTAATTTGTTCTGCGTTTGTAAAGTTTGAACTTTTAAACAAAATAATCATTCCTTTTCTTTTTTTAGTTTTTGTTGTATCTATAAAAAGTGGCTATAACCACTAATTACTTAAATAACTTGCTTAATTTACTTGCGATCATGCCTTCTGTATTGCCATCTTTTTCAAACTTTGAGTATTCATCATCTTTGGCTTTATCTTTTGGAACGTATCCAGTAGATATTTTTACTTCATTCATAATTTTTCCTAATGCTTTGATTGTTTCTTGTAATTCGTCTGAATCTTTTACTTTGAGAATTGGGGCAAATTGCTCTAATCCTGCTTGCTTTAATTCCAATCCAATTTCCTTTTGAAATAAATCTTGTTGCTTCTGTTCAAACGCTAATTCCTGTTCGGATTTTTCCACTGGTTTATACTGCATTAGATCATCACGTTCAGTAATAATTGGATTTAATTCTTGTTCAACCCATTCATTCTTTGCGTTCTGAATTGCTTCATCAACCTGTTCCTGTGTGAAATTTTCTTCTGACATTAATAAATCTCTCCTTTTAAATAAATTTAATTTCTAATAAATCCCTAACTAAAATAGGATTATTGTTATGCAACCCTCGAAACTCAAATATAACTTCAGGTTTGTCATCGGGTGTCACATAGTCCATAAAAAATACACCTAAATCTTCTCGATTGGTGTCATTTAAAATAAACTGTTCAATTTGTTGTTCAGTAGTATCATAGATTGTTAAAGTTACATCTGTTGGGTCAATCGCCTGTCCAGTGATTGCTTTGAAATGCACCTTTAACCTAACTGTATCTCCTGCATAGATCATTCAATCACCTCCACATAAGAAGGATTTTCCGTATATGCGGAATTTGACAAATTGCTAGACAACTCGTAATTTGAAAGATTCTCCACCACACTTACAATAGCAACAATAGGTAAAGTATCCAAAGGTGTAGAAACGTCTATATTGCCCTCTATTTGCCTAATATGACTAATTACATTTACAACGATTTCTTTAGGTTGTCGATATGTTTCAATAACTGTATTTGAATTAATAGAATTAATATAACCATTTACAGTACGAACCTCATTATTGGCACTTAGGACGCTTGTAGTGACGTTTGATTGAATTGGTGAAGAATAACCCTCAACATTCCTAAAAGTCGCTATATGACGTTCTGTGTGGCTCTGCATTGATGAAACGTAAGAATTTACTGTTACATTTGTAGTTTTTGGTGGTAATTCAACACTTGCATTAGAATGAATCGCAGCAAGAAATGAATTAACTGCTCTAGTTTCCGTTTTGGGTGGTATTACTGGAACACCAAATGCTTGTAGATATGGATAATCATTATTTATTCCCCAAATATTTGTAAAATCATATCCAGTGTAAGTAGATTGTTGTTTCATTTCTGCTGTTGTTTTGCCTATACCTAAATCAGATGTAGGTACACCACTTATTTCAGAATCATAATAACAATTGGTTGTCATATCTGAACCATCTTCAATGTTATAGCCGAATCCATGAACAATAGATGGTGCTGTCAATGTTTTAGTTACTGCATAGCAATTTTCTATTGTATTTACGTAAGTAGGTTCTATATATTGGATTACACCAACAAATCCACTGACCTCAGAAGTTGTTGAACGAACCTCATCCAATTCAGCAAAACAATTTCGTACAGTTACACCATTTCGTAATTGACCAAACATTCCACCTGCAAATCTACTTGCTTGAACCCTTCCACCTTTAACATAGCAATTTTCAATAACAAATGTGTCGTTGTTGATATAGCCGAATAAAGCACCTGCTTGTAATCCAGTAGTTTCTACGTCAACGTTTTCTAATCCCATATTCATTATACGAGCATTATCAACATTACCAAATGACCCAAACAATCCAATGAGATCACTTGTTGAACGAATGGTTAAATTTTTAATTACGTAACCTTTACCATCTAATTGACCTACAAAACCATCAATAGGTGTCCAGTTACCCCAAGATGATAAATCAATATCGTTCGCTAACTCGTATGTACCTGCTAAATCATTTCTAATTGCGTCTAATTCGGCTGGTGTGCTTATTAAGGTTGCCATAAGTTATTGCCCCCTTACGCTGTCACCTTTGGAACTTCAATATTGTGATTAATCGTTAATTTGTCACCTGTTTGTGTCATAGTAAACGCTGTAAATGATTCTACTGACAAGTCATTACTCATTTCATCTTGTAATACGGACTGTGCAAAAGTTTTAGGAAGTGTAACGTCTGTATCTGTACGTAAGCGTCAAATAATCCCCACCTGTAATTAGATGGGGATTTCATGTATGCTTTA
>NZ_JBUZWC010000031.1:0-5184 GCF_055329585.1 Virgibacillus sp. GM2-2
AGCTTTGTTTCGTTGCTTGACATACTTGATTGTTTGTTCAGTTTTCAAGGAGCAATTCATTTCCATGTCGTTTTTAGCGACAAGATATAATTTACCATGCTTGTGAATAATTGTCAACAGATTTTTAAAATCAATTTAAAAATTTATTAAAACCGTTAAAAAGAGATAAATAATTTTGTTAACAACAAGAAATAATATAGCACATAATTTACCCAATTTCAACACAATCTACAAAAAAACTTGTAGGTTCATCTTCATGATTTTACATAAAAAACTAGTGAAGCTTAATCAAACTGCTCCACTAGTTTCCTCACACTTTAATTACTGGTTATTTGAACGCTTCGGAATATACTTCAAACATTCTTTCTCACTAGCAACACGGCGAAACAACTGGAATAATACAGAGTACCTTTCCCTCATTGATCTTTTTACCATCTGATCAATTCGATGATCTTCCAAGTCCATTAGTAGTTCTTCCATTTCACGTTTAACTAGATATTCAATTTCTTTTTGTTCCATTTGGTTAATTAATAATCCTAACATTATATTCACCTCAAACTTATTCATGTTCTATGCATTAACTTTATTCCAAGTATTTTTCTGGCTTTACTTAATTTCTTATGTAACACATGTATTCGTAATAATTGTAGAATTACGTCGGTCGGTTCTGGTAGATGAGCCAATTAGATTTACCCTTCTTATACCCCAATTTCCTCTTTTTTCATCCTTATTCCACTTTATTTTTAGCATTTGTATTTAATAGCTTGTTCATATTTTGTAATTTCATTCATAGATTAGTTATATGGAAATAAGGGGGAGTTGAACTTGAGTTATTTTTATGTGTGGAGATTTCCAAGATGGAAAAAGTCCGTTTATATGGTTTTATTTGCACTCATTACCGCAGTAGTTATTTGGTCTGAAAGCACTGGTAGCTTTTCTGTATTCTCTTCATCTGATGAACCTGCCGCTTTTGTAAAAGGAAATTCAAATGAAAACAATATTGCTTTAACCTTTAATATCAGCTGGGGCGAGGAAAAGGTCTATGACATCTTAGAAAAATTAAAAGAAAATAATGTACAAGCAACGTTTTTTGTTAGCGGCGAATGGGCAGAACGCCATCCGGACATACTCGAAGATATTAAAGAAGGAAAACATGAGCTTGGTATGCTAGGGTATCGCTATAAAAGCTACCTTGAACAAGAAATTGATAAGGTAAAAAAAGATATGCTACACGCAAAAGAGGTATTTGAAAAACTTGGATACGAAAAAATTACATTAATGCGTGCCCCAAGTGGACACATCAATAAAGAAATTATAAAAGTAGCAGAAAATTTAAATCTGAAGGTCGTGCATTGGAGTGTGGATGCAGATGACTGGGAGAACCCAGGAACTCAAAAAATAGTGGATACAATTATGGAAGAAACTTCTAACGGAGACGTAATTTTACTTCACGCGTCTGATTCTGTAAAACAGACAGCCAAGGCACTAGAGAGCATCTTACCTGGCTTAAAAGACAAAGGCTTTCAATTTGTAACAGTCTCAGAACTATATAACCAAGCACATGCAAAATCAAAGCTTGCAGAATAAAAATACACAGGGACCCACCAATGATGGGTCCCTGTGTATTTATGCCTTTTTTGATTTTTTCGTTGCTTCTGATTCTGAATTTGTCAGACGGTGTAACACTAACAATTGATACGTGTTACATGCAAGCAATGGAACAATCATTAACCAAGCATAATCTGTACCACTTGTACGAAGTCCCGGCACCCATTCAACGGTTGTCATGACGACCATTAAAAACAATGCTGGTATGAATGCCCGTTTATTCGTTTGCTTCTCTTTTATTTTTGCGATAATAAATCCATATATAAAAATTGAAGCAGATATCCCTATGTATATCCATAACGATCCACCATTTGCGTTATATGGAAAGTAAACCAAATCAAACAAAACAAAAATAATTAAAACCACTTGAACAGTTGGCCAAAAAGAACGGAAAAAACCTAATCCAAGTTGGTTTATAAATAAATATGCAAAAAAACCAGTCTGACTGATTAAGCTAAACACGAATCCTAAGCCGAGGAAAAACAGAATTACACCCAATAGCTCGAAAAAATCAATTGGATCTAAAACCCTTGTATACGATTCCGTTTTTACAAAGAAACTGGTAATTAGACCAGCTATTCCACCAAGCATTAATGTTTTTAGAAACAATCCTACCCATTTACGACTATTCACAACTATATCCTCCTGCTAGAAATTACTATTTAACACAATATGCGGTCATTCGTATTTTACCACGAACATTGGCGATTTTCCTTACTGAATGCATATTTTTCATACTTTCTTCGCATATTAACAGTGTAGAGGAAGGAGGATTTATATGCCACGGTTATTCTTTGTATTATTTTTAGCCGTATCTATTTTAACGCTTGGTGCTTGCGCTAACCAAAGCGCGGCTGGTAAGGAAGTCGATTATGAAACAACGAAGAAAATGGTTGTCGATATTCTACAAACCGAAGACGGTAAAAAGGCTATACAAGAAATTTTAACCGATGAGAAAATGAAACAAAATTTGGTTATTAATGCTGATGTCGTGCAAGAAGCTATAAATAAAGCTCTCTCCTCTGAAAAAGGTCAACAAATGTGGACAAAACTTTTTAGTGATCCTGCCTTTGTGAAAACCTATGCCAAATCAATGGCAGATCAACAAAAGAAGCTAATGAAGTCCCTAATGAACGATGCAGAATTTCAAAAGCAAATGCTGGAATTATTAAAAGACCCTGCTATGGCTGATCAATATTTAGAAGTGCTAAAAAGCCAAGAATTTACTGCCCACTTAGAAGAAACCATACAAAAAACATTGGAAACCCCTTTATTCCAAGCAAAAATTCAAGAAATATTGTTAAAAGCCGCTTCTGAGCAACAAAAAGGCAAAGGCGGAGAAAGTGGTGGACAAGGTGGCGGTGGTAGCCAAGGTAAAGAAAAAGGTAGCGTTGGTGGTGGCTCCGGTACAAGTGAATAAATGTTTGTTAGAAAAACTCGGCATTCGCCCCGCCCTCAATTGCGAATGACGAAGTTTTTCTTATAAGGTCTAAATTTTATGTTGAAATTAAATGAGGTGACTAACTTAATTAGCCACCTCTCATTTTATTCCTCTAATTTAGCAACAACTTTCGCTGCAATTTTATGATATTCTTTGCCAATTGGATGATCTTCTTGATAAATGGATGGTGCAAAGACATCTTCTTCCTCATACGGCTGTTGTAGAGGTAACTGACCAAGAACTTTTGTTTTCAACACTTCAGCTAGCTTTTTACCGCCACCCTGTCCGAAAACATATTCTTTTTCGCCAGTTTTTTTACTTTCAAAGTATGCCATGTTTTCCACAACACCAAGAATTTCATGATTTGTTTTCAATGCCATTTGTCCAGCACGAGCAGCTACAAATGCTGCAGTTGGATGCGGTGTCGTCACGATTAACTCCTTACACGTAGGGAGCATCTCATGAACGTCCATTGCGATATCACCAGTTCCTGGTGGTAAATCGAGCAATAGGTAATCTAAATCTCCCCATTCTACTTCTTTAAAAAAGCTGGTTAGCATTTTTCCAAGCATTGGACCACGCCAAATAATTGGTGAATTGTCTTCAACAAAAAAGCCCATTGAAATTACTTTTACACCAAATCGTTCGACTGGTATTATTTTCTCGCCGCGGACTGCTGGACGATTTTCAACACCCATCATGTCTGGAATACTGAATCCATAAATATCTGCATCGATAATGCCGACTTTTTTACCAAGCCGCATTAATGACATCGCGAGGTTAACAGTAACTGTAGATTTACCTACTCCACCTTTACCACTTGCAACTGCAATAAATTTCGTACCTTTACTGCCACCCATTAGTGATGCTTCTTGTTCTTCCTCGACTGCAGGTTGGTATTTTTTTATAATATCTTCAGGTAATTGCTCGAAACGCAATCCAACGGTTGTTACACCATTTTTCTTCAAAATCCCAACGATTTGTTGTTGTAATTGCATTTGTTCAGCAGTATTTGTTTTTCCGATCCCAATCTTTACGCTGACATGCTTTTTCTCTTCTTTTATCGTTACTTCTTTAACTCCGCTAGTTTCTTCTAGCGTTTTATGTAAAAAAGGATCTTTAACTGGATTAAGTAGTTGTACAATTTCCTCTTTTGTTAGCACATGTGTCACCTTCCCTTTACTAGCATTGAAAAATTTCTCAAGCTCCAACGCTAGTATAACATAAATGATATAATTTCTAAGCTAAAAGCGTTTGGGGAAGGATTTTCCTTTTATTCTTTATCGTCTTTTTTGGGATCCTCTGTTACATACCGTAATATTCCTTCGTAAATGCTTGCCGCCATTTTATCCTGATAGGCATTCGTCTTTAATAGATCTCTTTCACGAACATTCGATAAAAAACCAATTTCAACAAGCGCACCAGGAGCATTAGCATGCTTTAGCAAGTACATCCCTGTAAGCGGAAGAGCGGTACGATTTGTATTTTCAAGGTTACGAATAATTTCTGCCTGAATCATCTTCGCTAAGTGTTCACTTTTATCTGATTTCGGATAAAAAAAAGTCTGTGCTCCACTCCATTTTGTTGATGGTAATGCATTCAAATGGATAGAGAGAAAGAAATCCGCTTCCTTATCTTTAATAATTTGTAGGCGTTCCCGAATATCTTCAGCCTTTCGCCTCGATAATCCCTTTGTATCAGGATCTGCCAAGTCTGTATCTTTATTTCGTGTTAAGTAAACCACCGCACCAGTTTGCTCCAAATAGTTCTTTAGTTTTTTCGCTACCTTAAGCGTAATTTCTTTTTCAACCGTATCGTCTTTGCCTACCGCACCTCCATCAGGTCCACCATGCCCAGGATCTAGAACAATCGTCTTTCCTGCTAATGGAAGTGACCATGAATTCCATGTTGTAACGGGACTATTCACTGGTTGCTGAATCAACACAATTAATAACACCAAGCCAAAACACCACATTGTTATATTTCCAAGTCTTTTCATTAACTTCGCCCCTTATCCTCCTCAGCTTGTACTATTCTATGGGACGAGGTCAGCTTATATGACAGTTGGATATTCGACTTTTGTAAGCGTCAAATAATCCCCACCTGTAATTAGATGGGGATTTCATGTATGCTTT
>NZ_JBUZWC010000032.1:0-5073 GCF_055329585.1 Virgibacillus sp. GM2-2
TTGCTCCTTGAAAACTGAACAAACAATCAAGTATGTCAAGCAACGAAACAAAGCTAAGAGATAGGTGAGATGGATTGGTGTCCATTTCACACAAACTTTATTGGAGAGTTTGATCTTGGCTCAGGACGAACGCTGGCGGCGTGCCTAATACATGCAAGTCGAGCGCGGGAAGCAAGCAGATCCCTTCGGGGTGATGCTTGTGGAACGAGCGGCGGACGGGTGAGTAACACGTGGGCAACCTGCCTGTAAGATTGGGATAACCCCGGGAAACCGGAGCTAATACCGAATAATACGTCATATCACATGATGAGACGTTGAAAGGCGGCTTTTGCTGTCACTTACAGATGGGCCCGCGGCGCATTAGCTAGTTGGTAGGGTAACGGCCTACCAAGGCGACGATGCGTAGCCGACCTGAGAGGGTGATCGGCCACACTGGGACTGAGACACGGCCCAGACTCCTACGGGAGGCAGCAGTAGGGAATCTTCCGCAATGGACGAAAGTCTGACGGAGCAACGCCGCGTGAGTGATGAAGGTTTTCGGATCGTAAAACTCTGTTGTTAGGGAAGAACAAGTACCGTTCAAATAGGGCGGTGCCGTGACGGTACCTAACCAGAAAGCCCCGGCTAACTACGTGCCAGCAGCCGCGGTAATACGTAGGGGGCAAGCGTTGTCCGGAATTATTGGGCGTAAAGCGCTCGCAGGCGGTCTTTTAAGTCTGATGTGAAAGCCCACGGCTTAACCGTGGAGGGTCATTGGAAACTGGAGGACTTGAGTACAGAAGAGGAGAGTGGAATTCCACGTGTAGCGGTGAAATGCGTAGAGATGTGGAGGAACACCAGTGGCGAAGGCGACTCTCTGGTCTGTAACTGACGCTGAGGAGCGAAAGCGTGGGGAGCGAACAGGATTAGATACCCTGGTAGTCCACGCCGTAAACGATGAGTGCTAGGTGTTAGGGGGTTTCCGCCCCTTAGTGCTGAAGTTAACGCATTAAGCACTCCGCCTGGGGAGTACGGCCGCAAGGCTGAAACTCAAAAGAATTGACGGGGGCCCGCACAAGCGGTGGAGCATGTGGTTTAATTCGAAGCAACGCGAAGAACCTTACCAGGTCTTGACATCCTCTGCAAGCGATAGAGATATCGTGTTCCCTTCGGGGACAGAGTGACAGGTGGTGCATGGTTGTCGTCAGCTCGTGTCGTGAGATGTTGGGTTAAGTCCCGCAACGAGCGCAACCCTTGATCTTAGTTGCCAGCATTTAGTTGGGCACTCTAAGGTGACTGCCGGTGACAAACCGGAGGAAGGTGGGGATGACGTCAAATCATCATGCCCCTTATGACCTGGGCTACACACGTGCTACAATGGATGGAACAAAGGGCAGCGAAACCGCGAGGTGAAGCAAATCCCATAAAACCATTCTCAGTTCGGATTGTAGGCTGCAACTCGCCTACATGAAGCCGGAATCGCTAGTAATCGCGGATCAGCATGCCGCGGTGAATACGTTCCCGGGCCTTGTACACACCGCCCGTCACACCACGAGAGTTGGCAACACCCGAAGTCGGTGAGGTAACCTTTATGGAGCCAGCCGCCGAAGGTGGGGCCAATGATTGGGGTGAAGTCGTAACAAGGTAGCCGTATCGGAAGGTGCGGCTGGATCACCTCCTTTCTAAGGAAGACACGGAAACCGGAATGACCGCTGGTCATTTCGGTAAGACCTACCCGTTGGTAGGCCTTGACATACCATTGTTTGTTCAGTTTTGAGGGATGCAATTATCCTATAATAGATGGGCCTGTAGCTCAGCTGGTTAGAGCGCACGCCTGATAAGCGTGAGGTCGGTGGTTCGAGTCCACTCAGGCCCACCATCTATATAAATACTAGGGGGCCTTAGCTCAGCTGGGAGAGCGCCTGCCTTGCACGCAGGAGGTCAGCGGTTCGATCCCGCTAGGCTCCATTTTGTACCTTGAAAACTAAATAAGAGCAAGATAGACAACGACATCAAACCAATAAAGCGGAAGCGACTGTTCAGGGGCGACACGCATAAGAAAACAACCGAAAAGCACGGTTTATGTGCTTGAAGTGTTGGTTACTTATGACGCGAGCCACTAGGAGCTGAAGCTAGATTATAAGCGTTTAATTTTTTTCGTTTAAGAAGTAATAGTTAAGTGAAGAAGGGCGCACGGTGGATGCCTTGGCACTAGGAGCCGATGAAGGACGGGACTAACACCGATATGCCTCGGGGAGTTGTAAGTAAACTTCGATCCGAGGATTTCCGAATGGGGAAACCCACTGTTCGTAATGGAGCAGTACGCGTATCTGAATACATAGGGTACGTGAGGCAGACCCGGGGAACTGAAACATCTCAGTACCCGGAGGAAGAGAAAGCAAATGCGATTTCCCAAGTAGCGGCGAGCGAAACGGAAACAGCCCAAACCAGAAAGCTTGCTTTCTGGGGTTGTAGGACACTCCATTGGAGTTACAAAGAAATTCCTTAGATGAATCGATCTGGAACGATCAGCCAGAGCGGGTAAGAGCCCTGTAATCGAAAAGGAGTTTCCTCCGGAGTGTATCCTGAGTACGGCGGAACACGTGGAATTCCGTCGGAATCCGGGAGGACCATCTCCCAAGGCTAAATACTCCCTAGTGACCGATAGTGAACCAGTACCGTGAGGGAAAGGTGAAAAGCACCCCGGAAGGGGAGTGAAAGAGAACCTGAAACCGTGTGCCTACAAGTAGTCGAAGCCCGTTAATGGGTGACGGCGTACCTTTTGTAGAATGGACCGGCGAGTTACGATCGTATGCAAGGTTAAGTGGAAGACACGGAGCCGCAGCGAAAGCGAGTCTGAATAGGGCGAATTAGTATGCGGTCGTAGACCCGAAACCGTGTGATCTACCCATGTCCAGGGTGAAGGTCAGGTAACACTGACTGGAGGCCCGAACCCACGTATGTTGAAAAATGCGGGGATGAGGTGTGGGTAGGGGTGAAATGCCAATCGAACACGGAGATAGCTGGTTCTCTCCGAAATAGCTTTAGGGCTAGCCTCAGGCGTAGCGTACTGGAGGTAGAGCACTGATTGGACTAGGGGCCCTCACCGGGTTACCGAATTCAGTCAAACTCCGAATGCCAGCTACGTAAGCCTGGGAGTCAGACTATGGGTGATAAGGTTCATAGTCGAAAGGGAAACAGCCCAGACCGCCAGCTAAGGTCCCAAAGTATACGTTAAGTGGAAAAGGATGTGGAGTTGCCCAGACAACCAGGATGTTGGCTTAGAAGCAGCCACCATTTAAAGAGTGCGTAATAGCTCACTGGTCGAGTGACTCTGCGCCGAAAATGTACCGGGGCTAAACGTATCACCGAAGCTGCGGATTGTTCTTCGAACAATGGTAGGAGAGCGTTCTAAGTGCTGTGAAGTCAGACCGTGAGGACTGGTGGAGCGCTTAGAAGTGAGAATGCCGGTATGAGTAGCGAAAAAAGAGTGAGAATCTCTTTCACCGAAAGCCTAAGGTTTCCTGAGGAAGGCTCGTCCGCTCAGGGTTAGTCGGGACCTAAGCCGAGGCCGAAAGGCGTAGGCGATGGACAACAGGTAGATATTCCTGTACCACCTCATGAATGATTGAGCGATGGGGGGACGCAGAAGGATATGGAAAGCGCACTGCTGGTTATGTGCGCCCAAGCAGTAAGCGAGTTGGATAGGCAAATCCGTCCAACAATCGCAAGCTGTGATGGGGAGGGAAATAGAGTACCGAAGTTCCAGATTTCACACTGCCAAGAAAAGCCTCTAGTGAGTTCATAGGTGCCCGTACCGCAAACCGACACAGGTAGGCGAGGAGAGAATCCTAAGGTGATCGGGAGAACTCTCGTTAAGGAACTCGGCAAAATGACCCCGTAACTTCGGGAGAAGGGGTGCTCCTTTTTAGGAGGAGCCGCAGTGAATAGGCCCAAGCGACTGTTTAGCAAAAACACAGGTCTCTGCGAAGCCGAAAGGCGAAGTATAGGGGCTGACACCTGCCCGGTGCTGGAAGGTTAAGGGGAAGCGTTAGCCGCAAGGCGAAGCGTTGAACCGAAGCCCCAGTAAACGGCGGCCGTAACTATAACGGTCCTAAGGTAGCGAAATTCCTTGTCGGGTAAGTTCCGACCCGCACGAAAGGTGCAACGACTTGGGCACTGTCTCAACGAGAGACCCGGTGAAATTATACTATGCGTGAAGATGCGCATTACCCGCGACAGGACGGAAAGACCCCGTGGAGCTTTACTGTAGCCTGATATTGCATGTTGGTACAGCTTGTACAGGATAGGTGGGAGCCTTGGAAACCGGAGCGCTAGCTTCGGTGGAGGCATCCGTGGGATACCACCCTGGCTGTACGGACATTCTAACCCAGGACCGTCATCCGGTTCGGAGACAGTGTCAGGCGGGCAGTTTGACTGGGGCGGTCGCCTCCCAAAGAGTAACGGAGGCGCCCAAAGGTTCCCTCAGAATGGTTGGAAATCATTCGAAGAGTGTAAAGGCAGAAGGGAGCTTGACTGCGAGACCTACAAGTCGAGCAGGGACGAAAGTCGGGCTTAGTGATCCGGTGGTTCCGCATGGAAGGGCCATCGCTCAACGGATAAAAGCTACCCCGGGGATAACAGGCTTATCTCCCCCAAGAGTTCACATCGACGGGGAGGTTTGGCACCTCGATGTCGGCTCATCGCATCCTGGGGCTGTAGTCGGTCCCAAGGGTTGGGCTGTTCGCCCATTAAAGCGGTACGCGAGCTGGGTTCAGAACGTCGTGAGACAGTTCGGTCCCTATCCGTCGTGGGCGTTGGAAGTTTGAGAGGAGCTGTCCTTAGTACGAGAGGACCGGGATGGACACACCGCTGGTGTACCAGTTGTTCCGCCAGGAGCATAGCTGGGTAGCTACGTGTGGAAAGGATAAGTGCTGAAAGCATCTAAGCATGAAGCCCCCCTCAAGATGAGACTTCCCATCACTTCGAGTGAGTAAGATCCCTCAGAGACGATGAGGTTGATAGGTTCGAGGTGGAAGCGTGGTGACACGTGGAGCTGACGAATACTAATCGATCGAGGACTTAACTACTATT
>NZ_JBUZWC010000033.1:0-2545 GCF_055329585.1 Virgibacillus sp. GM2-2
TGTGACTGCTAAACTAAATGAGACAGTTATTGCTAGATAAGATAGAACACTTTACTGCCTGAGAGTTATTGTTTTCTGGGGGAGGCCCCCGGGGGCCTCCCCCAGAAAACAATCTAAAAATTTTCCCTCTTACACTGTATGATAGATATGTATATCAAGATAGTGTTGGAGGTCGGAAGGTGGATAAGTGGGAAGTGTACATGGAAATAAAACAATGTTTAAAGCAAGGTTTTAGCAAAAGTAAAACTGCCAAAAAGTTAGGTATATCAAGATCAACGTTACATCGTTATATAAAGAGACAACCGAATGATATGGCTGAGTGGACTGCGTCCATAAAAACGAGAAGGAAGAAATTAGATCCTTACAAAGAATTAATTCTAAGTTGGCTGAGAAAGCATCCTGATATGAGTTCAGCACAGGTCTTGGATTGGTTGTTAGAAAAGTATTCCTCGCTTAAGGTAGGAGAAAGCACAGTCAGATCATATGTAAGAGAACTCCGTACAGACTACAAGATTCCAAAAGAAGCGAATCCAAGGACTTATGAAGCTTTACCAGAATGCCCAATGGGTGAACAGGTTCAGGTTGACTTCGGGCAAGGAATCTATGAAAAAGCAATGGGAGGAACTATTAAACTTAATTTTATTGCTTTTGTGTTGTCGCATTCTAGGTATAAATATATGTATTGGTTAGACAGACCATTTACCACGAATGATGTAATTGAAGCACATGAACTTGCTTTTGAATGGTTTGAAGGAATTCCAAATGAACTTGTTTATGATCAGGATAACTTGATTGTAGTAAGTGAAAATAGTGGTGATTTGATTCTAACTAGAGAGTTTCAGATTTACAAAGAATCGAAGAAATTGATTATTCATGTATGTAGAAAAGCAGACCCTGAAAGTAAAGGGAAAATAGAAAATGTGATTGGTTTCATAAAAAAGAATTTCGCGAAGTATCGTGTTTTCCATAACCTCGATTCATGGAATGAACAAGGAATTGAGTGGCTGAATCGAACAGGTAATAGCAAGATTCACAACACCATAAAAAAAAGACCGGTTGAAGTGTTCGCTCTCGAAAAACAACACTTAAAACCGATCCAGAACAAAATAACTGTTCTTCATAACCTTAATCAAAGTATAGCAAGGTCTATCCGAAAGGACAATACCATACGGTATTTATCCAATCGATATTCTCTTCCTTTGGGAAGCTTTCATAAATATACAGAGGTCTTCCTTACACCAACAGATGGTCATAGCTTGATTATCTGTTGCCCTGATGGAGAGATATTGGCCAAACATAAACTATCTCAAGAAAAAGGAAAATTAATTCAAGATCGAAACCATACGAGGGATAGAACAAAAGGTATCGATGAATTTATCAAAACTGTTAGTAGCTATTTCAAGGATGAAGAACTGGCCGAAGCATTTCTGTCCAGAATCAGAGAAAATTACCCGAGATACATCCGTGATCAATTACAGATCATATCAAAGGTCGCAAGAGCAACCGATGGGATAATACTTGACCAAGCTATCAACGTATGTGTTGAACGCAAGTTATTTAGTGCAACAGATTTCAGCGATGTCGTTGATTATATGAAACGCCAACGATTGAATACTGATACAGTAACAAATGAGGTCGGCTTTAAGAAACACGAAACCGTGAAAACGGAGAGTTGGATAATGACCACAAATTCCGAAAAACGAGATATGAAACAGTATTATTCCATATTAGAAGGTGATAATACATGAGCCAACTTGGAGAGTTACAAACGATCATGCGTACCTTACGTTTCGTTGAAACGTCGAATAATATCACAGAGTTAATCAAACAAGCAGAAAAGGATGATGCTTCGTATACCAAATTTTTAATGTCTGTTATGGAAAATGAACAGCAACGGCGCGAAGAAAAACAAATGGAAAAAAGGCTTAAATGGGCAGCGTTTCCAACATATAAAACACTTCAAGCGTTTAATGTACAAGAACAACAATCTTTAAGCAAAAAACAATTAAATCAGCTTTCTGACCTTACATGGCTAGAGCAAATATACAATTTAGTGCTACTAGGCCCTCCAGGTGTAGGTAAAACACACCTGGCCATCGGTCTAGGAATTCAGGCAATAGGTCAGGGATATAAAGTTATTTTTATTTCAATGGGTGAACTAGTCCATGCGTTAAAAACGGAAGAAATAACTAGAAAGTCCAGAGTGCGCCTTAAAAGAATAAGACAGGCAGACTTAATCATTATTGATGACTTGATGTTTATGGCTATGAACCAACAAGAAGCTAATATCTTCTTTCATTTAATTAATGAATTACATGATCAAGCATCAATTATTTTAACTTCAAATAAAGCACCAAAGGAATGGGGTGAACTTTTAGGGGATCCAGCCATAACCACAGCCATATTGGATCGAATACTACACAGGGTAGAGATTATTCATCTTAATGGTGATAGTTACCGAATGAAACACCGTAAAACGATTTTTGATACAGAAAGTGTTCCAAATTAATCAGCAAAAACTGTGTCTTTCTACTTGACGGTCACA
>NZ_JBUZWC010000034.1:0-2416 GCF_055329585.1 Virgibacillus sp. GM2-2
TGAAAAAGTTGTAAAATTGAACAAAGATACGTGTGATACCTTTTGTTATGACGAAAAAAAGGTAAATAGTATTCAGCCCAAGATAGAACAGGTTAACGGTGTTGAGTTAATTTTTAAAGCGTTATCAGATGCTACACGACTAAAAATAGCGTACGCATTAACATTAGAAAAAGAACTTTGTGTTTGTGATGTTGCAAACATCATTGGTTCAACAACTGCAACTGCATCTCACCATTTACGTTTATTACGTAATATGGGATTGGCTAAATATCGAAAAGAAGGAAAGCTCGTGTTCTATTCCCTAGAAGATGACCATGTTCGTCAACTAGTTTCCATAGCCATGCTGCATGCAAAAGAAGGTGAATAAAATGGAAAATAATAAAAATAGTTATCGTTTGCATGGATTATCTTGTACGAACTGTGCAGCAAAATTTGAAAAGAATATACGCTCTATTCAATCGGTTGAGGACGTTCAATTAAATTTTGGAGCTTCGAAAATCACTGTACATGGAGAAGCTTCGATCGAACAACTAGAGCAAGCAGGAGCCTTCGATGGTATTAAAGTGTTCCCAGAGCGACAACGTCTGATTGAGAACAACGAACCTTTCTGGAAAAAACGAGAGAATATCACAACCATGATATCGTTGTTATTCATTATCGTTGGTTATGTTTTTTCCTTTCAATTTAGCGAAGACGATCCGGTAACCATTGGTACATTTGGACTTTCCATATTAATTGGTGGGTTCACTCTTTTCAAAGTTGGTCTAATAAACTTAACAAAGTTACAATTTGATATGAAGACCCTTATGACCATTGCAATCATTGGGGCAGCTGCAATTGGTGAATGGGGTGAAGGTGCAGTCGTTGTTTTTCTATTCGCGTTGAGTGAAGCATTAGAAAGTTACTCGATGGATAAAGCACGACAATCTATTCGATCTTTAATGGACATTGCCCCTAATCGAGCAATTATACGACGCGGAAATGAAACAGTTGAAATTGATGTGGAAAATGTTCAGATTAACGATATTATGATTATTAAACCTGGTCAAAAGATTGCAATGGATGGTGAAGTTGTAAAAGGACAAACGTCGATAAACCAAGCTACCATAACCGGTGAATCGATTCCTGTTTATAAGACAACAGGTGATGAAGTATACGCAGGAACATTGAATGAGGAAGGATCACTGGAAGTTCGCGTAACAAAACTTGTTGACGATACGACGATTGCAAAGATTATTCACCTAGTAGAGGAAGCACAGGCAGAACGTGCACCCTCCCAGCAATTTGTTGATCGGTTTGCAAAATACTACACTCCCGCTATTATGCTTATTGCTTTATTAGTTGCAGTTATTCCTCCCCTACTCATGGGCGGTATTTGGTCAGAGTGGATTTACCGAGGGCTTGCAGTGCTAGTTGTTGGATGTCCTTGTGCCCTAGTTATTTCTACACCAGTGGCTATTGTAACAGCAATAGGAAATGCAGCTCGTAAAGGTGTACTAATAAAAGGCGGTATTCATTTAGAAGAGACTGGTAGATTGAAAGTTGTAGCTTTTGATAAGACTGGTACCCTTACTGAAGGTAAACCAGAAGTGACAGATGTAGTTGAACTATCCGCGATGAATAAGGAAGAAATTATTGGAATCTCAACTGCGATAGAATCGTTTTCGCAACACCCACTCGCTTCTGCAGTTATTCGTAAGGCGGAAGAAGACAATGTAGCAACTTACACTGCAGCTAATTTTCAATCGATTACTGGTAAAGGTGCAAAGGCAACCATAGACAATAAAGAATACTTTATTGGTAGTCCAACGTTATTCCAAGAAATTTCTATCATTGATGGTGAAGTAAAAAAACAAATAAACAATTTACAAAAACAAGGTAAAACGGTAATGCTTCTAGGCACTGAACAAGAAATTAAAGGTTTAATTGCTGTTGCCGATCAAATTCGAAAAGATAGTTTATCAATCATTCAAAAACTACACCAAATCGGTATTGATAAGACGGTTATGCTTACTGGTGATAATCATGCTACTGGGAATGCTATTGGAAAACAACTCGGTCTAAGTGAAACGAAAGCAGAACTATTGCCACAAGACAAACTAGACTCCATTAAACAGCTTCGCGAACAACATGGAAATGTAGCAATGGTCGGAGATGGTGTCAATGATGCTCCAGCATTAGCTACTGCAACCGTTGGTATTGCTATGGGGGGCGCAGGAACCGATACGGCGTTAGAAACAGCTGACATTGCCTTAATGGCCGATGACTTGGAAAAGTTACCATATACAATCGCCTTAAGTAGAAAAACGTTAACTATCATTAAACAAAACGTAGGGTTTGCGTTAGGCCTGAAGCTATTAGCACTTATATTAATCATTCCTGGGTGGCTTACATTATGGTTAGCCATATTTGCTGA
>NZ_JBUZWC010000035.1:0-1080 GCF_055329585.1 Virgibacillus sp. GM2-2
GCAACACAAACGTTGATCTTGAAGGAACAACAGATGTGAATGTAAATGCTGACGTTGAGGCAACAGAAGAAGAGTCTTCTGAAGCAAACGTAGACACATCAGCAAATGTGGATGCTAATGCAGATGTCGAAGGAAACGTAGATAATGTAATAGACATTGACGAAAATGCTGAAGAAAGCAACACAAACGTTGATCTTGAAGGAACAACAGATGTGAATGTAAATGCTGACGTTGAGGCAACAGAAGAGGAATCTTCTGAAGCAAACATTGACGCATTAGCAAATGTGGATGGTAACGTAGCACTAGGTCTTAACCTAGACAATGTACTAAACATTGATGAAGAAGAATCAAATGAACTAAACAATGAAACAGCAACAAATGTAGTAGGAAATGTAGCACTTGGCCTTAGCCTAGACAATGTACTAGACATTGAAGAAGAATCAAATGAACTAAACAATGAAACATCAGCAAATGTAGCAGGAAACGTAGCCCTAGGTCTTAACCTGGACAATGTATTAGACATTGAAGATGAAGGATCAAGTGAATTAAACAATGAAACGACAACAAATGTAGCAGCAAATGCAACACTAGGTCTTAGCCTAGACAATGTACTAGACATTGAAGAGGAAAATTCAGAAGAGAGCAACACAAATGTTGATCTAGAAGAAACAACAAATGTGAACCTTGATGCAGATCTAGACTTAGAAGAATCAACTGAGACAGAAACAATTGCATCTATCTAATAACAATGAGGGCGTTCCTGATAAGGAGCGCTCTTTATTTGAATTAAGGTGATTTTTTTAAATTGAATAAATTTCACAGTAATAAATTTTTCGGTACGATGAAATTACTTTAGTACAAAAAGCAGTATTTAAGCTAGATGAGTTCGATTAGATTTGAATGTTAAATATACATACGGCATAAATCACATAGTTCCGGAACAAACTATAATTAGGAGGTGCACTTCGTGGATGATACTCCCCATGGATAAATCCAAGGGTTTCAGTGGAATACAGGTAATGCCTTGCATTGTCCGACTGAGGGGCGACCACAAGCCCCCTTACACATCAGGCATATAGC
>NZ_JBUZWC010000036.1:0-627 GCF_055329585.1 Virgibacillus sp. GM2-2
CCTCAAATAAGTAACGAAGATAGTTGAATGGATTTAATCCGTTCTCCTTCGCAGTCTCCACAATGCTATAGATAATAGCACTGGACTTGGCTCCTTTGGCAGTGTTGCTAAACAGCCAATTTTTGCGTCCAATCACAAAGGGTTTGATGGATCGCTCGCTTCGGTTATTATCTATTTCTAAACGACCATCCTGCATAAATGCCCCTAATCGTTCCCACTGGTTACGACAATACTTAACGGCTTGGCCGAGTGCGCTTTTTGGTAAAACGCGTGGCGTCTGTTCTCGAATCCATGCTGAAAAAGCCTCCAGCACTGGCTGGCTGCGTTCTAATCGTTTTTCATAGCGTTCTTCTGGGCTTACGTCTTTTAGTTCGCGTTCAATCGCAAAAAGTTGGTTACAAAATGCGAGCCCTTCCTTTGCTTTGACGGAAGAAGTCCCCGCTGATTCAGGGAGTGCTTTCAGGGCATCGGTGAACTTGCGACGTGCATGCGCCCAGCACCCAACAAGGGTTACATGATTCAACCCGTTATAACCTGCGTATCCATCTACATGTAGATACCCTTGGAAGTCAGCTAAAAAACGGCGGACATGTTTATTCGCACGGGTTTGCTGATAATCATACAGAA
>NZ_JBUZWC010000037.1:0-393 GCF_055329585.1 Virgibacillus sp. GM2-2
ACACGACGAATTTCTACTATCGACAGGTGTTCACAGCCATGCGAAACGGGACATCAAATGCCAATTAGAAAGAGGTACTGGATGCCATTACCCGCCACCTTCCTTTGATGAATACGATAAAACAGGCACAGTTCGAGAAAAGGAAAGCGAAAAATCCAGACGACGAATCAGTAAAGCTTTACCTGTTTACCCCTCCATCCGAAGAAAAGAAGACAGTCGGTTACGGTCTTATGGATGGACTTTTCAAAACCATGAAACAACCTGACTATCGGGCACTACCTGCCCAATCAAATCAGCATGTCATCAAAAAGGTATTAGAAGATTGGTCCTCGTTCTACGAAGCGATCAAGGATTACAACTTGCATCCGGAGAAGTACACAGGACGGCCGAAAA
>NZ_JBUZWC010000038.1:0-340 GCF_055329585.1 Virgibacillus sp. GM2-2
GTTTCCAACAAGTGCGTATCGTGCCTTTTTACGGGCGCTATGTGGTCGAATTGATATTCAAGAAAACCGACGAAAAGGCATTGCTAAGGCCGAAAGACAACAAGAACGATTTTCTCTTCACCCCGAAACGAATCATGGGAGTGGATATTGGCATCGATAACCTTGCAGCCATTGCAGATAATACAGGCGATCAGCCTGTCATCGTCAAGGGCAAGGTGTTGAAATCTATCAACCACCAGTACAACAAAGAACGAGCGCAGATGGTTCGGATTTTACGGAACGGATTGCAGGAGAAGGAAGGACAACACATGTCCCGGAAACTGAAAAACCTTGACCGTAA
>NZ_JBUZWC010000039.1:0-329 GCF_055329585.1 Virgibacillus sp. GM2-2
GGGGGGGGGGGGGGGGGGGGGGGGGGGGGGGGGAAAAAAAAAGCGCAGTCGTGGGTTGTTTTCTCCTCCCATAGGTTGTGCTCTTTTCTCTCCTAGCCCCCCCTCAAAACAAACCCAACCCCCCCCCCCCTCTTTTTTCCCCTTTTTCTCACCCCCCCCTTTTTCCCCCCCTCCTTTCCCCCCACCCCCCCTCCCCCTCCCCCCCTTTGTTAATACTACGACGCGCACAGAGGTCTACACCGACTTTAGAACGCTTTCCTTCCATGACGCTCGTCCGATCTTTTACATTCACATCTGTTGTTCCTTCAAGATCAACGTTTGTGTTGCTT
>NZ_JBUZWC010000040.1:0-303 GCF_055329585.1 Virgibacillus sp. GM2-2
CGGTTAACAGCCGATAGCTCTACCACTGAGCTACTGTGGAATAATCTAATAAAGTAGATCATACTGCTATAATCTTACTTAGGCCTGCTCGTCACAAATTTCATTCCTCGCATAGAAGTGCTTTTGCTCGTCACAAGTTTCGTTCCTCGCATGATCTCACAAAACCAAAAGCGTTCGATCAAGCTACTGTGGAATAATCCAATAAACATTCTTAGTATACCAATGTTTTTAAAATATATAAAAAAACCGCCTGGCGGCGTCCTACTCTTGCAGGGACAAAGTCCCAACTACCATCGGCGCTGG
>NZ_JBUZWC010000041.1:0-301 GCF_055329585.1 Virgibacillus sp. GM2-2
CCCTAACCTCTTGATCCGTAGTCAAACGCTCTATCCAATTGAGCTACGGGCGCTTTTGAAGCGACATTCACTAATATATCACATACTCAAAATGAAATCAATAGTTTTTTTGAATGCGGCCGAGAGGACTTGAACCTCCACGGGGTTGCCCCCACTAGGCCCTCAACCTAGCGCGTCTGCCATTCCGCCACGACCGCATATATATTACAAAAGAAAATGCTGTGCAATACACAGCAGCCATGCATGTAATAATGCGGGTGGAGGGACTTGAACCCCCACGTCAAAAGACACTAGATCCTAA
>NZ_JBUZWC010000042.1:0-288 GCF_055329585.1 Virgibacillus sp. GM2-2
GATCTTCCATGCTGAGCGTGGAGGATGTGACGGCAAGACGCATGATCGGCTGGCTGTCGGAATCCGCCTTGATGATCTGCGGCTCGTCGGCGTCATCGGGCAGCTGGTTGGTGACGCGGCCAATGGCATCGCGCACATCGTTTGCGGCAACGGCCAGATCGACATTGTCGCCAAATTCCAGCGTTACGCGGCTGGTGCCGAACTGCGAGTTGGAGGAGATGGATTTGACGCCGCTGACGCGCGCCACCGCACCCTCTATCGTCTGCGTCACTTCCTGATCGATGGTTT
>NZ_JBUZWC010000043.1:0-288 GCF_055329585.1 Virgibacillus sp. GM2-2
GACACGGGCCGACTTGTGAGGCGCGACAGGTAGCCGTCCTCAATTCCCTGCGCAACGCTGTATGTGTATACAACACGATCAAACAGACGATCGTCGCCTTCATCAAGGCGGCCAGAGTCAAGGCGATACGGCGTTGCCGTAAAGCCAACCAGCTTCATGTCTGGGTTTATCGCCAGCAATGCGTCGATGAGCTTTCGATACATCGTGTTGCCGTCGGCCGGCACAAGATGTACCTCATCGATAATCATCACATCGATATGGCCGATCTGCTGCGCTTTATCCCAGATC
>NZ_JBUZWC010000044.1:0-286 GCF_055329585.1 Virgibacillus sp. GM2-2
AGGAGAAGGAAGGACAACACATGTCCCGGAAACTGAAAAACCTTGACCGTAAACGAGCGTACCGCGTCACCGATTACATGCACAAAGCAAGTCGAGCGATTGTCAATATCGCAATTGAGCGGGGAATCGATACGATTATCGTTGGAAAGAACGACAAATGGAAGTCGAAGGTTAACATGCGAAAAGCTGACAAGCAGACATTCATTCAACTTCCATTTGCGAAGATGATCGCAATGATTACGTATAAAGCGGAATCGGTTGGCATTCAAGTCGTGACGCGGGAAGA
>NZ_JBUZWC010000045.1:0-281 GCF_055329585.1 Virgibacillus sp. GM2-2
GAACTGATACCATCTACAAAAGTGCACCAGGCGGTTCTCGCCAAACAGGCCGCCGCGATTTGCTGGCGATAGCTTTCCAGGTTGCTGCCAAATGAGTTCGGGGTTTCGTTTTCTTGAAGGATTGGGGATTGTGCGAAGAGGAGAGTGTGGGGATTCGCTGAATGAATTGCATCCAATATCCCGGCGTAAGCTTCACCAAATTCCTGAGGAGCCCATTTTTCGAGAGAGTAATCGTTGGCTCCAATCGCCAGCCATATATAATCTGGTTCCCATGACGCAAT
>NZ_JBUZWC010000046.1:0-281 GCF_055329585.1 Virgibacillus sp. GM2-2
CTTTCTGCTGGAAGTCATGCTGCTGTCCATCCCCGCCGTGCTGGTCATGGCATGGCTGGGCTTCAGTGGAAAGGCGCATTTCATGGCTGGTAATGCGACGGACACCTGGCTTCTGGTCGCCAGCGGCCTCATCACCGCCGTTCCGCTCATTCTTTACGGCAATGGCGCGAAACTCCTGCGGCTGTCGACCATTGGCATCATGCAATATATCGCGCCGACGATGATCTTCCTGATCGCCATTTTCATCTTCAAGGAGCCTTTCGACATGGTGCGGATGGCGG
>NZ_JBUZWC010000047.1:0-281 GCF_055329585.1 Virgibacillus sp. GM2-2
GGAAATGGATTGAAACCGAACCCCATGAAATCCACAAACCGTTAAGTTATCCCCATATCGGCCCCCGCGAATCTTATCTGATCTACCACGAGGAATTAGAATCTTTGGTGAAGCATTTTCCCACACTGAAGCGGGCCCGATTTTGGATGACCTTCGGACAGGAGTATTTGACCCACCTCCGGGTGATACAAAATATCGGAATGGCAAGCATCAAACCGATCCTCTACGAAGGCAAAGAGATTGTACCGATCCAATTTCTCAAAGCGGTATTACCCAATCCG
>NZ_JBUZWC010000048.1:0-281 GCF_055329585.1 Virgibacillus sp. GM2-2
GTGGACATCGATCTTTCCTCCGTGGAGGCCATCGACACGACAGGCGCGTGGATTATCCAGCGTCTGCGCAGGGACCTTGAGGCAAACGGCGCAACCGTTACGCTGACCGGCAACGACCGGATCGAAGACGTCATCGGCCAATTGCCTGACAAGGCGGAGATGGAGGCCGAGCCCGTCGCCAGGCCGGGGCTGGTGGAGCGTATTTTCGCGCCGATCGGCCAGGCCGTGGTTCAGAACGGCGCGGATTTCCTCGCCGGCATGTATATTCTCGGCTCCGCCGT
>NZ_JBUZWC010000049.1:0-281 GCF_055329585.1 Virgibacillus sp. GM2-2
GAGCTCAAAGCTGTTTATTGGACGAGGTGTGACAGGTATTTCAAAAACGATTCAGCAAACTGTACATCAAGGTTATGCCCCAGTCCTAAGTGTTCAAATCGAGCAAGGAGCTGACAGATGAATTTTATCGAATCTAAAGCTGTGCAAATCACAACCTTAAGCCCTGTGCAATTAGGCAGCGGGGATGATTTTTATCCAACAAATTATGTGATTACAGATGACGGTTGGCTGCATCATTTTGATGAGTTAGCATTATCTTATGCCTTAAAAGGCAATTTGAG
>NZ_JBUZWC010000050.1:0-280 GCF_055329585.1 Virgibacillus sp. GM2-2
GGCTGTCCCTGGCGATGGCGCGCAGAGCATAGCCCGCACCCGCCTTGCGGTCGCCGGTCTGCCAGGCGTACTCCCCGGCAGCGTCAAGTCCGCCTGCGAGAGGCACCCAGGGGCCATCTCCCTGGCGCGCCAGCAGCTCGACCTGAACCGCATCACCATCCGGATCGCGCGTCTCCCACCGCACCGGCGAGACGCCGGCGAGCACCTCCCCCGGCTGGGGCCACAGCAGCGTCAGCGACGGCGGCTCATTCTCGTTGTCCACGACGAACGGACCGCGAAT
>NZ_JBUZWC010000051.1:0-278 GCF_055329585.1 Virgibacillus sp. GM2-2
GCTGAACACCTATTCCTCCTTCAGCCAGACCTATGGTTATTTCGAAATCCGCGCAGATATGCCGACCGATCGGGGCGCATGGCCAGCCTTCTGGCTTCTGCCGGAAGACGGTTCCTGGCCGCCGGAACTGGATATCGTGGAAATGCGCGGCCAGAACCCCAATACGCTGATCATGTCCACCCATTCCAATGCAACGGGCGAACAGACATCGGTGATCAACAATGTCAGCGTGTCGAGCACGGAAGGCTTCCACACCTATGGCGTGCTGTGGGACGCGG
>NZ_JBUZWC010000052.1:0-278 GCF_055329585.1 Virgibacillus sp. GM2-2
CGTGGTGGGGCCGCACACCTTCTACGCGCTGCCCGGCCGCATGCTGATCACGGGGCTCTCGAACGCGAAGGACCTCGGCGGGCGCACCGGCTTCGCCGAGTTCGCGAACGACGGCGGCTTCGTGCGCACGGTCTGGATGCCGGAGGACGCCGCGTACGGCTACGACGCGCGCGTGAACCCGCACCTGAACCGCATGCTCAGCTCGTCGTTCACCGGGCACAAGAACTACATGCGCAAGCTCTCCGAGCTGCTGGCGGACGCCGAGGCGATGAAGCACT
>NZ_JBUZWC010000053.1:0-277 GCF_055329585.1 Virgibacillus sp. GM2-2
GGCGGTCAACACGCCCAAGGACGGCATTGGCGGCGGGGAAGTGAAGACGCCCGAATATGAGGACGCGTTTTTCCGCGACACGATCGGTTATTCGGTCGGTACGCTCGGCATCCACCGGCTCGGGCTGTTCCTGGCGCTGAGCGCGGGCTTCTGGAGTGCGGTGTGCATCATCATTTCCGGGCCCTTGTGGACCCGTGGCTGGCCGGAATGGTGGAGCTGGTGGCTCAACCTGCCGATCTGGTCCTGAGGGGGGAGGGGTACGATGGCAAGCTATCAG
>NZ_JBUZWC010000054.1:0-277 GCF_055329585.1 Virgibacillus sp. GM2-2
GGGACGCAGGGAGCATGTTGATCGGGCTGGTTGTTGGCACTCTCTCGTTGCGAACCTGTTTCGACGGGACGGGAAAGACCCTGCTCGTCGCCCCGATGGTCCTGTGGACCATTCCCCTCTTCGATACGCTCACCGCCATCCTTCGTCGCCACCTCACAGGGCGAAGCATCTTCTCCGGTGATCGCGAACACCTTCATCATCGGCTGTTCGATCGCCTTCAGAGCCATCGGCGAGTCTTGGCATGGCTGACCGTTCTCTGCGCGGCCACCGCGTCGGC
>NZ_JBUZWC010000055.1:0-277 GCF_055329585.1 Virgibacillus sp. GM2-2
GGAGGTGGCACTAACTGTCGATGAGAAACGGCATGCTGCAGCCTTGATGCGGGTGAATCATAGTGGCGAAATCTGTGCCCAGGCACTGTATCAGGGGCAGGCTTTTGCATCTAAGGAGGATTCAATTCAGTTGGCTCTGCACAGAGCCGCCGTGGAAGAAGGTGAGCATCTGGCCTGGACGGAGCGTCGGCTTGTTGAGTTGGGAGGCCGAAAGAGCGTGTTGAATCCGATCTGGTACGCCGGCTCCCTTTTAATCGGAATTATCGCAGGCAAATTC
>NZ_JBUZWC010000056.1:0-277 GCF_055329585.1 Virgibacillus sp. GM2-2
AGCGCTCGAGAATGATGCCCATGAATGTGAAGAACGGGATGGACAGCAGGGTGTCGTTGTACATGATCCCGTAGATGCGTTCGGGATGGGATTGCAATAGCGGCCAGAACAGTCGGATTTCCGGGGAAATCCACGATAGTTCCACGCCCAGTACGAAATAGATGAGGCCGCCGGCGGCGAGCGTAAAGGCGACGGGATAGCCCAGCAAGAGCATCAGCATCACGCTGCTGAACATGACCAGCGGCAGGTTATGCGCAATCAGATCTATCATGTCAGT
>NZ_JBUZWC010000057.1:0-277 GCF_055329585.1 Virgibacillus sp. GM2-2
TTTTAAAAAACATAAGGTACTCAAACAAAGTTGACACCCCACCTCCTGATTCTGTAGGTGATGAGCTAATAAGACAGATTTGCAATAAAAAAGCACCCTAGGGTGCTTTTTTTATAATGGCTGTGGATTATCTCATTCCAGATTCGATGCGATCAACACGATAACTTAGTTCCCGATTATCTTCATTTAATCCATGAATATCATCCTCAAGCTTGTTAATGCGTTCCATTAACTCACCTACCTGATCATCCTGCTCAAAAGTCATCTCAAGGCGCAG
>NZ_JBUZWC010000058.1:0-277 GCF_055329585.1 Virgibacillus sp. GM2-2
TCTCACAGAATTCTTTCATCAGCATAGCCAGACTTTTCTGTTCATCGTTCAAATAAGGTAAATTAAAATCTATCATTACAATATTCCTCCTTCTTCAAATTTTATAGTTTAAAAAGCAAGAAATATGCCAGCTTGGCAGGACGGAGCGGACAAACACATGGAACTATGTGTATGGTTAGAGACAATCTCTCTATTACTTCTTGAAATTATAAGATTAATATTGATATAAAGTGGATTTAAAAAACGAAGAATGTATTCTAATTGTGTATATAGTAAT
>NZ_JBUZWC010000059.1:0-276 GCF_055329585.1 Virgibacillus sp. GM2-2
TTTGCCATTGGAGATGAACCTCTCCGACCCGAGTTAGAGTTTCCACTGTTCGTCAAACCCGCTCGCGAAGGAACAGGCATGGGTGTGGATATGAACGCTATCGTCAACAATGAAAAGGAATTACGCGAACGCGCCGAATACATCATCAACACCTACCAGCAGCCCGCGCTCGTGGAAACATTCCTACCAGGACGCGAATTCACAGTAGGTATTATAGGTCGCGCGGATGCAAAATTATATTCGCGCCATCCCGAATGGTATGAAAAGGACGGCTTC
>NZ_JBUZWC010000060.1:0-276 GCF_055329585.1 Virgibacillus sp. GM2-2
GAGGTGTTCGCCGACGACAACACCATCTCTCTCGAACCCGTGTTGGCAGCCCACTGGGGCCAGACCAGCATCGTGCCCGACCCGGCCGACCCCGTGACGGAAGATTGAGTCGCCGTAGGACGGGTTTCCAACCTGTCACGCCCTTGGGAAAACCTGACACGACAGGTCGGATGCCTGTGCTATCGCTCTTCTTGACCGAGAAAGATGTGGTGGTGGCCGTGATGCACCGCGGTGATTCCGACTACAGGTAGGCGTCGAACCATTGGTAGACGCGCT
>NZ_JBUZWC010000061.1:0-276 GCF_055329585.1 Virgibacillus sp. GM2-2
TTGGGCAAGGGGGTCTTTGAGCCTCTGACCATGATCTGCCAAATGATTTTAAAGGCTATCGAAAATGGGACGGAATCCCGACGGTCCGTTTCGACTCCAGAAAAAGGGGCCCCCCCTCCTCCATCCAACCCAAAAGTGCAAACCGAAAAAACCGCGACCTCGCCGAAGACCCCGCCCCCTCGTTTGGAAGGAATCCATTTTTCCTCACCGGCGGGAAGATTGCAGGTTAAAAAGCCATTTGCCCCACCCGAGGAGACCGCCCCGCGCATACAAGGA
>NZ_JBUZWC010000062.1:0-276 GCF_055329585.1 Virgibacillus sp. GM2-2
TGCCGCCGACCGGATAGCCGTAGGCGAACACCTGCTGGCGCACGTCGGGCAGCACGGGCGCGCGCGGCACCGGCGGGCGCTTGTCGAAGAAGGACGGGTCTTCCAGTTCCAGCACCGCCAGGTCGATGCCGCGCGCCAGCGCGATCACCTTGGCCGCCACCTTGTCGCCCGACTGGCTGGCCTGCACCTCGACCTGGCTCGCGTAGCCGACCACGTGGGCGTTGGTCAGGATGCGCTTGCCCTCGATGATGACGCCGGAACCGGTGACCGAGGCTG
>NZ_JBUZWC010000063.1:0-275 GCF_055329585.1 Virgibacillus sp. GM2-2
GCAGAAATTTATCGAGAGGCGTAAACGCACCGACCCAAAATTTGCTAAGGACTTCGAGTCTGGCTATCAGGAGTTCAAGATTGGCGTTCTCCTGCGCCAGGCGCGCGAACAAGCTGGTGTAACCCAGGAGGCGCTTGCCCGCCGAACCAAGACCAAAAAATCTGCCATCTCGCGCCTGGAGAATCATGCGGAAGATGTCCGGCTTTCCACCATCAAGCGTGTCGCTCAAGCTCTGGGAAAGTCGCTGCGGATAGAATTGGTCGAGGCCTAAACGG
>NZ_JBUZWC010000064.1:0-275 GCF_055329585.1 Virgibacillus sp. GM2-2
CGCTCCGTGCAGTCTCCGAAGCGCAATGGCGGCAAGGCGGATGTCTTCAACCTCAGCTGGGCGAACGAGCCGACGCTCGATGCCTTCTCCTTCCTGTCGCAGATACTCTCCACCCGAAAGGGCGCAATGGGCGTCTCCAACTATGGCGGCTGGTCGAACCCCGAGATCGACAAGCTGGTGGACCTGGCAGCGCAGGAGCAGGACAATACCAAACGTCTTGCCCTTGAAGAGGCGGCCTTGAAGATCGCCAAGGACGAGGCGATGCTTGTGCCGCT
>NZ_JBUZWC010000065.1:0-274 GCF_055329585.1 Virgibacillus sp. GM2-2
GTTCGGCGTCGATCATGACGGCCACGCCGCGCGGTTTCAGCGTTTCCTCGATGGATCTCGCAATCTGCGCGGTCATGTTTTCCTGCGTCTGCAGGCGGCGGCCGAAGATTTCGACGACGCGGGCGATCTTCGACAGGCCGAGCACGCGTCCGGCCGGAAGATAGGCGACATGAGCCTTGCCGACGATCGGCACCATATGGTGTTCGCAATGGGAGAAGAAGGGGATGTCGCGCACCAGCACCACATCGTCATAACCACCGACTTCCTCGAAGGT
>NZ_JBUZWC010000066.1:0-274 GCF_055329585.1 Virgibacillus sp. GM2-2
GCCGCGCCGTCTGATTCGCAAGACGGATGTCGAGGCCATGTTGAAGCAGATGTTGATCGAGGAAGGCTACTTGCAGACGTTGCCCGATCTGGCGCGCAGTCTGAGCGCGCTGGGTTTGATCAAGCCCACCTATGATCTCACCAAGTATGCCCTGAATGGCCTGGCCGATAACATCGGCGGTTTCTACATTCCGTGGTTAAAAGAGCTCTTTGTGATCGGCACAAGCTTTCACGGGCTGGAGCGCTTTGTGTTTTCACATGAATACGATCATGCT
>NZ_JBUZWC010000067.1:0-274 GCF_055329585.1 Virgibacillus sp. GM2-2
GGAGCTGCCTGCTCTTGACGAGGAATTCGCGAAGAAAACGGGCTACGAAACAATTGAGCAGTACCGGACCAAGACCAGGGAATACCTCGATAAATACATAGTTGAAAAAACGAAAGGTGACGCCAAGGCCCAGATACTCAAGCAGATCGTCGAGGACAGCAAATACGATATTCCCGAATCGATGATAGAGAGCGAGATGAGCCGTCTCTTCAAGAGAACCTGCGAAAGCGTGGGCTACTATTCCGAGAACCTTGATGAATTCGCATCGATTATG
>NZ_JBUZWC010000068.1:0-274 GCF_055329585.1 Virgibacillus sp. GM2-2
TACCTGAGCATTATCCAATTGTTGGTGAAAACTTACTAAAAGCGATTAAGGAAGTACTTGGCGACGCTGCGACAGACGATATTATTAATGCATGGGCTGAGGCATATGGCGTTATTGCAGATATTTTCATTCAAGTAGAAGAAGAGTTATACCAAAAAGCTGAAAATAATGGTGGATGGCGTCTATTTAGACCATTAAAAGTGGCGAAAAAAGTGGTAGAAAGCGACTTAGTTACATCTGTTTATTTTGTTAATGAAGATGGCTCCTCATTACC
>NZ_JBUZWC010000069.1:0-274 GCF_055329585.1 Virgibacillus sp. GM2-2
GGGATAGGTTAATAAATCCGCTCAAGTTCATATCCCTTTTTTTCAAGCTCACCTGGAACACTTGGTTCAATCATAACATGAGCAGCACCGATGATGACAAAATAAGTCTGTCCATCATCCGTTTGTAAAATTTCATCAAGCTTATTGGCCATATGAAAATTCCGAGTATCATTGATTGCCTGTTGATACTTTTCATCAATATCTTCAAAACCTTCAGTTAACTGATTCTTAAAAGCATCGTCATTCCCATGAACCCAATTATATCCCAACTGGT
>NZ_JBUZWC010000070.1:0-274 GCF_055329585.1 Virgibacillus sp. GM2-2
CGTACCCTTGAAGGTAGCAACCGTGATTCTGGACTCCCCAATTGGGCATTACCAGGATCTTCTGGGTGGGTAACTACCGATGAAGAGCGAGCAGAAACCATACAAGCAAATGGACAACGGGACAAGGACTTCTGGATTAGGGTGAATGAGATCGGGATCCGTGCGTTCTTTGAGATTGGACGCAAGCCTGTGTCCGAGGAGGAGAAGAAACAGATACTTCCTGAATCAAATTCCTTGTCGGAAGAAGAGGTCGAAACTCGCAAATGGATTGAGG
>NZ_JBUZWC010000071.1:0-273 GCF_055329585.1 Virgibacillus sp. GM2-2
CTGCGCATGGGCCTCCGTGATGGCCCGGCTGAACGCCTCCTCGTTGACGTGGATCGTCGGCGACGGCCAGTGCTCGAACTGCCCCACGACCGCGCCCAAGTTCGACCCCGGCATCGCCCGGGTGGTGGAGACGATCACCTCGTCGAGGTTGATCTTCGTCGTCTCACCGGCGGCGGTGACGAGGGCCTCCTCGACCCGCTTCTCCATGTCCTTGATGTCGTGGCGGGCCAGTGGGTGGAGCAGGATGTCGACGCGGCTGGCCCACTCCGCCGG
>NZ_JBUZWC010000072.1:0-273 GCF_055329585.1 Virgibacillus sp. GM2-2
GGAATGGACATCAACTTGCCATACATATCCTCGGCACCGGTATTGATCGGCACAATATTTCCCGTTGACTTGGACATGCGCTGCACGCCGTCAGTACCAGGCAAAATGCCCATGGTGATTCCGACGAGCGGCTTCTGTCCAAGTGCCTCCTGCAGCTTGCGCCCTGCAACGATGATGTTGAACAGTTGCTCTGAGCCTCCAACCTGAACGTCAGTCTGCAGGGCTACAGCATCGTAGCCCTGCATCAACGAATAGAATGTTTCCTGCAAAAAG
>NZ_JBUZWC010000073.1:0-272 GCF_055329585.1 Virgibacillus sp. GM2-2
GTGAACCGGCCGATCGCCGCCATCCAGGCGGGCATCATCTCGAAGGGGAAGAACGATCCGCCGATCATGAGCAGCGGGAACGTCAGCATCAGGACGAGCAGGCTGGCCCCGCGGCGCCCGGTCCCGAGCAGCTGGATGAACGTGAAGAACACGAGGAGCGCACAGCCCGTGAAGACGAGCCACGCGAGGGCGAACGGGATCCGCCAGGGCGAGATGCCGTACACGGCCGCGCCGATGGCCAGGCCGACCATCGAGACCGCGCCGGTGATCGC
>NZ_JBUZWC010000074.1:0-272 GCF_055329585.1 Virgibacillus sp. GM2-2
GGTTGATGCTGTATAATCTCGCTCGCGCCTTTCCGGAAAAATCCGAGGAGGAGCGCCTCGCCATCGCCATGGACAGCTGGGCCAATATGGGTCGGCTTGCGGCGGAATATGTCTTTCTCGACCGGCTGTTCGATTTCGATCCGGAAAAGAACGAGCCCGGCCGTATTCAGGTCGAGGGCATTCCGACTTTTCTCGAACTGTGTGACAATCCGCGGCCCTTCATCGTCTTTACCGCCCATAGCGGCAATTTCGAACTGTTGCCGGTGGCCAGT
>NZ_JBUZWC010000075.1:0-272 GCF_055329585.1 Virgibacillus sp. GM2-2
GCACCACCGGCGCAGGCGGCCCTCTCCACACCGGCGTGATCGTCACCGGCGCATCCTCCGGCCCATAAAAGGTCCCGCCCAGATCGAAGCGATAACGGTCGATCAGCAAATTGAGCCCCGCACTCGACCCGATCTCGAGCAGCTCGACTTTCGGCCCGCGCGCCCGCGCAATCTCGATCACCCCCAGCATGAGGGCCGCCGATCGCCCCGGCTCATTGGTCTGCGGCGGCCCGTCGAGCCAGGGCAGCAGCGCCGCCTCATGCTCGGCCAGC
>NZ_JBUZWC010000076.1:0-271 GCF_055329585.1 Virgibacillus sp. GM2-2
GGGCAGGGGTTACGACGAGAACGCAGCACGCAGCCAGATGAACGAATTTCTGCAACAGCTAAGCCCGGCCGAGCTTGTTCAGTATCGGCTGCTGAAAAGCCACATCGAACTGAATCGGCGTATCAATATGCGCCGCCAGAAGCCTGGCCGGTGAATGAAGCAAGGGCGCAGGCATGACCGCCGCGCCGGGGAAGCGACATGGGCTGTCGGCAAATAAAAACGGCACATGAATGTGCCGTTTGTATGTGGTGGAGCGGAGGAGGATCGAACT
>NZ_JBUZWC010000077.1:0-270 GCF_055329585.1 Virgibacillus sp. GM2-2
GGCCTCTGGGGGCCTGGAGGGTTGGCGCCCGCGGATGTGAACCACGAGACGCGGCGGAACTTGCCGCACGGAGGACCGAATGTTCCTGTTCGATACGCTTTCAAAAAAGACGACGATGCCGACTGAAGAGACGGCTTTGCCGGGCCGCGAAGAGTCGCTTGCGGTGCCGGAAGCCCATTTCGTCAATGGTCGACCTCTGAAGGGACCTTATCCCGATGGTTTTGAAACCATCTATCTCGGCATGGGTTGCTTCTGGGGTGCCGAGCGGCT
>NZ_JBUZWC010000078.1:0-270 GCF_055329585.1 Virgibacillus sp. GM2-2
GGCGAGCAGCAGGGCGCAGACAAGATCGCCGATGACCAGCTCACGTTTCAGATCCGGTGTGACGAAGACATGGAACGAGACCAACAGAACCGCCGCAGCTACGATGGACAGTCGCGCCGTCGTATAAAGCGGCCGTCCGAAATGGGTGAGCAGCGCGTGGCCGTAGAGAAAAAACGCAGAAAAGAACAACAGGTTCGAGACGATCGCCTGAACTTCGAACGGCAAACCGCCAAGCACCAGGGGTGCGGCAAAACCAAAGGCCGCCGAAAG
>NZ_JBUZWC010000079.1:0-270 GCF_055329585.1 Virgibacillus sp. GM2-2
CTACCCGATATGCGGTGCATTCACAGCAGAACCAAGATGTGATTGCCAACTACAATAGAACAACAGGGTATGATGAGAATTACCTGAAAAGAAATATGAGCGGACAATGGACGTATGGTGATGGTTCCGAGTCCAAAGAGGATATGCAATCTTTTTACTGGTTCTTTACGGATTCCTTGGCCCAGCCGGGCATGTTGACGGGAAGCAATCTGGTGATTGAAGCCAGCTTCAGTTATGAGAACATTCAGAACATGCTGGATTCGTATAAGG
>NZ_JBUZWC010000080.1:0-269 GCF_055329585.1 Virgibacillus sp. GM2-2
TCAAGTCTCCTTTCGTTTCTGACGAAAGGTGTCCACGCCTCAAGCACAGAGGGGTCAGGGACCGCGGAACGCGGCCGCCGTGCGGCAAGCGGAGGAACCGATTTTGTGGAGTCGGCCTCTGGCCGGCGGAGGAAAATTGGAGGGGCCGCGCAGTCCTTGACGCCGGATGGGCTGGCGTAAAATGCGTAGTCAGAGAGAGAGAGCCCGCGGCCCCGACAGGGGCCGCGTCCGTATGGGCCGGGGTGGTTTGGAGGGGGTGTTTCACCCCC
>NZ_JBUZWC010000081.1:0-269 GCF_055329585.1 Virgibacillus sp. GM2-2
TGAGGATGCGCATGGCAATCTTGAACAGGAACGCCAGGGCAAACAGGTTGACGAACGCGAGCATGGTCATGGTGATGTCGGCGAAGGCGAACACGGTGCTCAGGTTCTCGATCGAGCCCCAGAAAATCAGCACCAGCACCAAGGCGCGATAGCCCATCAGCACCTTGCGGTTATTGCCGACCAGAAAGCGCAGGTTGCTCTCGCCCAGGTAGTAGTTGTACATGATCGAGGTGAACACGAATAACGCCAGGGCCACCGAGATGAACATG
>NZ_JBUZWC010000082.1:0-269 GCF_055329585.1 Virgibacillus sp. GM2-2
GGAGCTTTAGCGTCTAGCCGGATGTACTAGTCGCACGCGGCTTGTTCCACCGTTCCGCCCACTGCACGGCGCGTTCCTCCTCCTCCGGCACGGACCCGCACTTGACCATGTTCGTCCGGAAGTAGCTGACCGTCGAGATGCGCTCCGCGCCGCAGTCCGGGCACGGCCCGTCCGACAGGACACGCTCGCCGCCGTCGCAGCCGCAGCGGATCGCGGTGTTCCCGTGCCAGGCGTGCGCGTCCATCAGGATCAGGTCGCCGTCCTGTAGG
>NZ_JBUZWC010000083.1:0-268 GCF_055329585.1 Virgibacillus sp. GM2-2
GGGATTGCGCCGTAAGCGACGAGGAAAAGGTTGAGCAAGAGTTTGACACGATTCTTCGCGACGATGGCTCGCGGGCCGTTCCAACTGACTTCGGCCTTCTTTTCGGCGGCGGCGAAATCCTTGGCGGCTTTTTCGGCCTCGCCCGTATCGATCGAAGCGCCGGCGGAACCCGACGCACCGAAAGCAAGGCGGGCGAACTTCAGCCGCACGGATGCGTTAAGAGCGGACGTGCGGATGAGGTCCAGGGCATCGTCGTCGGTGCCGCCCT
>NZ_JBUZWC010000084.1:0-268 GCF_055329585.1 Virgibacillus sp. GM2-2
GTCGACGAATACGCCACCATCGGTCGCGAAGCCGCCGAAAAGATCGTTTCCGCCGCCCAGCAGAGCGCCGAACTCCTGTCGCAGAGCAACAGCGGCATGGTCGGTATGGTGGAACAGGCGATCAGCGATTACGCCAATGCCGGTACGGATGCGGCAAGCAAGCTTGTCGCGGCCACCCGCCAGAGCACCGACATGCTGTCGCAGACCCATACCGCCATGGCCGATGCCGTCGAGCAGGGTATCGACAAATACGCCCGTGCGGGCAGCG
>NZ_JBUZWC010000085.1:0-268 GCF_055329585.1 Virgibacillus sp. GM2-2
TGTTAGCGGCGGCGCTTCCCCGCGACCGCCAGCGTGGCGCCACCGCTGAGCGCGGCAAGGCCGGCAATCAGCAGCAGCAGGTTCATGCTCGCCGCGCTCCCGCCGCCACCGGTGCCGGTGCTCGGCGCGATGGGGGTGGGGCCGGGCGTCCGCGCGCCAGCGGTGTCCTCGACCGGGGTCGGCGAGGCGGTGGGCGAGGCGGTCG
The DNA here is from genome assembly GCF_055329585.1 of Virgibacillus sp. GM2-2. Taxonomy (NCBI): domain Bacteria; kingdom Bacillati; phylum Bacillota; class Bacilli; order Caryophanales; family Bacillaceae; genus Virgibacillus; species Virgibacillus sp. GM2-2. The sequence continues at coordinate 206 of NZ_JBUZWC010000085.1, forward strand.
GCGTGTTGGTGGGGGTGTTGGCCGGCGGCGCCGTGGGCGTGAAGGCCGGCGTGGTCGGCGTCG
>NZ_JBUZWC010000086.1:0-268 GCF_055329585.1 Virgibacillus sp. GM2-2
CGGCGGCTGCCAGATGTACTGGCTGAGCATGCAGGCACGATCGCTATCGAGCATGTGCTGAAACCACGCGGCGTTATCATGGCCGGTGCCAACGAATTTGATCCTTACAAAGACTAACACCGCCACACCAATGGCGTCACCACACTTGAGGAGATAGATATGAGCTACTGGGACGACCGCGTGGACCTTTCCACGCTTGTCGGCAAGACGCTTGCCGAAGTCAGAAGATCTGGCGACGAAGAACTGTTTTTCACTACGCAAGAAGGCG
>NZ_JBUZWC010000087.1:0-268 GCF_055329585.1 Virgibacillus sp. GM2-2
TCGGAAACCTCATGCGACGGATTGAAAACGATATCGCCGATGATCGTTTTGAACGGGGTGCCGCCTGCCAGTATTTCGGGTGCGGGTTTTCCCTGCGATTGCGCCGCTTCCGCGAGTGCTGCGGTCAATTCCGTCGCCGCATAGGCGGGCAGGGTGTAACCTTCCGGTTCAATGCTGGTGGCGCGCAATTCACCGGCGACGGCCTGTGCCGAGGGCAGCGTGTCATAGGCGGGGCGCGTGATCGCCAGCACGTTCTGAGCAAGTGCGA
>NZ_JBUZWC010000088.1:0-267 GCF_055329585.1 Virgibacillus sp. GM2-2
CTCTGCGTTCACTGATTGGGCAGCAAATGAGGGCATCCCCGATGCCGTGGTAGAAGCTGCTCTCGCGCACAAGACGCCCGACGCTGTCCAGGCTGCCTATCGCCGCACAACCTATCTCGGCACACCCGACCAGCCGGGCGCCCGCGTGAAGTTGATGGCTGCTTGGGGGCGTTACTGCCTAGGGGGGGCGACGGGCGCGGACAGGGCAGCCCCGCCGGCTTGAGTGTGGGATCAGCTTACCGATGCTCTCGCGCAGCAACTGAGACG
>NZ_JBUZWC010000089.1:0-267 GCF_055329585.1 Virgibacillus sp. GM2-2
GCATGGTGTTCCGTGAGATCACCATAGAACCCCGACGCCTTGACGATGTTCGCATCGCCCGTCCCGCGTACCATGGTGACGCCAGCAGACGACATGTCCGCCTCGGAGTTTGTCTCGATGCTGGGCCAGAATGCGGTGACTTTCACCGCGACCGAAGCGGCCGGGTGCCACAACAAAATCAGGCGCCCACCGGTCTGGCGCGTGGCGTTGGTGTCGCTGTTTCCGGTGTAGACGTTGTCGATGTATCCAGGAGTGTAATTGTCGTAG
>NZ_JBUZWC010000090.1:0-267 GCF_055329585.1 Virgibacillus sp. GM2-2
CGCTGGACGCCGCTCAGCAGCGATCCTTCGAGGTGCTGGACCGCGACGGCCGGCTGCTGCGCGCCTTCGCAACACCGGATGGCCGCTGGCGGCTGAAAACCACCGCCGCCGAGGTCGATCCGCAATTTCTGCGCATGCTGGTCGCTTATGAGGATCAGCGTTTCTATGAGCATCACGGCGTCGACCCGTGGGCACTGCTGCGCTCCGCCTGGCAACTGGCGAGCAACGGCCGGATTGTCTCCGGCGCATCGACGCTCTCCATGCAGG
>NZ_JBUZWC010000091.1:0-266 GCF_055329585.1 Virgibacillus sp. GM2-2
GCTCGACGCCACATCCGGCAAGCGGCGAATCCTCATGCAGGACGGCGCGGGAAGCGCGGTTCTGATGGATTCGGAAAAAGGTGATATTTACATCGCGTCGGCCAAAGACCTGTCACTTCTCGCCGGTGAGAATCTTTACATCGGCTGCAAGAGCAACCGCGAGGAAACAGTCGGAGGCAACCACAATGTGTCGGTCATGGGAAGCGGCGACTGGGATGTGGCCGGCGCATTGAAACTGGCGAAGTCTTCCGGCGATGTGAATATCG
>NZ_JBUZWC010000092.1:0-265 GCF_055329585.1 Virgibacillus sp. GM2-2
GTCGACATATCGGGGGTCACGATCACCTCGGGCGCGACGTACGCCGAGGCCGGGATCGCGTTCTTCAACGCCTCCGGCGCCGTGCGCAACAGCGTGGTCGGACCCCTCTCCCGCGCCGCCGACGCGACGGAGCTGGCGGCCGAGCCCCACGGCTGGGGCGTCGTGGTGAGCAACCACTTCCAGGCCGCGGAGGCCGGCCCCCGGCGCGAGGTCACGATCGAGAGCACGCTCGTGACCGGCTATCAGTCGGGCGGCATCCTCTTCG
>NZ_JBUZWC010000093.1:0-265 GCF_055329585.1 Virgibacillus sp. GM2-2
GTTCAGCGCATGGAACATCAGCTTTTCCTGCGGGAACTGCTTGTTGAATTGCGCCTCGACGCGCTTCGTGAGCACTCCCTTCGGGTTGTACCAGGGCACGTTGGCGATGCAGTAGTCCGAGTACTTGTTGCCCAGTGCCTTGTAGAACTGCGCCTCGTACATGCCCTGCGACCCCGGGCTGATGATCCCCTGCGGCGACCAGCGCTGCTTGACCAGCTCGCGCACCAGCAGGATCGCGTCGTTCAGGCGGCTCACCAGCAGGATG
>NZ_JBUZWC010000094.1:0-265 GCF_055329585.1 Virgibacillus sp. GM2-2
GGGGGTTAGGGGAGGTCCTTCCCTTCCCTCCGGCCGTGCCGGTGTTTCGGGATCCCGTGTTTCGGGATTTGAGTGCAGCATCATGAGCTTGGGCGAAGGAGGCGGAACGGCAATCCCGAAACCTGCTCCTTCTGACTGGCCCTACGACGGTCTCCCGACCCCGCACTAACTCCATCCCGGCAAAACTGCCGGTTTGGCACGGTTCTTGCACATACACTAGCCAGAGACAAACATCTTTTTCTCCTTCCTTTAAGTGTTGTGGTTT
>NZ_JBUZWC010000095.1:0-263 GCF_055329585.1 Virgibacillus sp. GM2-2
ACCTGCCTTACAAGCAGGGGGTCGCAGGTTCGAGCCCTGCATCCTCCACCATTTAATTTCATATCGCGGGGTGGAGCAAAACCGTAAACATCTTTGAACAACTTCAATGTAGGTTTTGTGAGGAGTGTATGCTTCTATGAAATTACTTGCAACACGACGAACAGTCCGTTGATACACTAGTTAAGATGCATGTTCCAAATTAAATACTTTTCTCATATCGCGGGGTGGAGCAGTCTGGTAGCTCGTTGGGCTCATAACCCAAA
>NZ_JBUZWC010000096.1:0-263 GCF_055329585.1 Virgibacillus sp. GM2-2
GCAGGAACTGTGTCTGGCCGATTTCACCATGGGCGGCACCCTTGGCGTTGACGTTCAGCGAGCCGCTGCCAACGAGCTTCAGGGCTGCATAAAGCTGCTCGGTGAAATAATCCGAACGGCGGCAGTCGAAGGAAAGCGTCGCGACGGCGGAAAGCGTGTGCTGGTTACCCATGAAGCCGCCGAAGCCGGTTTCCATGCCCCAGATGGCGAGCAGCGGACCGGCCGGCACGCCGTAGGCTCTTTCGATCGAGGCGAAGAGAGAG
>NZ_JBUZWC010000097.1:0-263 GCF_055329585.1 Virgibacillus sp. GM2-2
CGAGCCAGACCTATCCGCTCACCACGGGCACCGCGAGCTTCGGCAACCTGCTGGTCACCGCCAAGGCCGCCATGCCGGGCGACGCGCTGCGGGCGCTGCTGGCGACGCTGGTGGTGGCCGGAAGCGACTAGTCCCCTCCCCCGCGCGACGCTTCCGATCTGGCCTCCACCGGCTGCTCGACCAGCCAGTGCTGGAGCCACGTGCAGATCCGCTCGAGCCGGTCCACGAGCAGCCAGGGCTCCCCGGTGCGCGACAGGCCGTGT
>NZ_JBUZWC010000098.1:0-262 GCF_055329585.1 Virgibacillus sp. GM2-2
GGCTCGATGATCTCCAGGATCGCGATGTAGGTCTTGCGCGCGAGGTCCTCGCTCCAGGCCTTGTCGCGCATCAGGATCTCCAGCAGTTCGTCCATGGCCGCCGTCCAGCGCTGCTCGGCCACCAGCAGGCGCGCGCGGTCGTAGCGCGCCTGGAAGTCGCGGCGGTTGGCCGCGATCTTCGCGTCCTCCTGGGCCGGGTCCGGATGCGCCTGCGCGAAGGCGATGGCGTCCAGCCAGCGCGCAAGTGCGTCCAGCTTGCGCG
>NZ_JBUZWC010000099.1:0-262 GCF_055329585.1 Virgibacillus sp. GM2-2
GAGGCGCGACGGGACCGTGTAGAAGACCTTCTTCAGCGTGAAGCTGCTGGTCGAGGTGACGGGGACAATGCTCTCCTCATAGTCGCCGGTGCGAAGCTGCGGGAGCGGCTGCAGCGTTGCGCGCTCGGCATCGATACGAGCCGCGTTGCGTCGGTTCTTGCGCGCGACGATCTCGTCGATGAAGGCGCGATAGGCGGTCAAATCGTCGAAGTCGCCGGATCCGCGCATCAACAGTGCGTCGTTCACGGCATATTTGAGATGG
>NZ_JBUZWC010000100.1:0-262 GCF_055329585.1 Virgibacillus sp. GM2-2
CTTTCAGCTTTTCGATGGCGCGCTGGTTATCGCCCAACTGCGCATACATCTGCGCCAGACCGGTGAGCGTGTCTTCGTTGTCGGGCTCGGCCTGCAGCGCCGAGTCGTAGGCCTTCTCGGCCTCGGTGGGCTTATTGGAGAAGCCGTACAGGCGTCCCAGCATGACCCAGCTTTCGGCATCCTTGGGCTCTTTGGCGGTGATCTGCTCGTACTCGGCGATGGCGCGCTTCAGATATTCGTCCGGGACCCGCCCGGCCTGGTT
>NZ_JBUZWC010000101.1:0-261 GCF_055329585.1 Virgibacillus sp. GM2-2
CCTCGTTGATGCGGCTTTCGATTTCCGCCCGCTTGAAACGCAGGTTTTCCAGACCGAAGGCAAGGTTCTTGCGCACGCTCATATGCGGATAAAGTGCGTAGGACTGAAAGACCATGGCGATCTTGCGCTCGGCCGGAGACAGCGCGCTGACATCGCGCCCGCCAATGCCGATGGTGCCTGACGTGACATCCTCAAGGCCGGCGATGATGCGCAGCAGCGTCGACTTTCCGCAGCCCGAGGGGCCGACGAAAACGACGAACT
>NZ_JBUZWC010000102.1:0-261 GCF_055329585.1 Virgibacillus sp. GM2-2
GAACACGACCTGGATCGACTCGGAGGCCCACGGGCTCTGCCCACCGATGCTGCCGAGATCGCCGGTGACCGACGCGATTGCTACCTTTTGCGTGATGGCGCTCTGCGACATGCCGGGAGCCTGCAGGTAGTTCAGTGCCTCCGGGGTCACGTTGCCGAGCGTGAAGATGTCATAAGGCACGCAGTTCGGGTCCGTGCCATCGACCACCGAGCGGCAGATGGGGGAGCCGATCGGGCCGAGCGAGGAGTCCGGATTCGGGAT
>NZ_JBUZWC010000103.1:0-259 GCF_055329585.1 Virgibacillus sp. GM2-2
CCCGGCAATCAACACGGTTGAACCATCGTTCATCCGTACCGAAGCGGATGAGGCGACCTACAACCTTCATATCATGCTGCGCCTGGAGCTGGAAATTGCCCTGATGGAAGGGTCGTTGCAGGTCAAAGACCTGCCTGAAGCCTGGAATGCCCGGATGCACGAGTTCCTGGGCATCACCCCGCCGAATGACCGTCTGGGAGTCCTGCAGGATGTGCATTGGTCAGGCGGTATGCTCGGATACTTCCCCACATATGCGCTT
>NZ_JBUZWC010000104.1:0-259 GCF_055329585.1 Virgibacillus sp. GM2-2
GATGGCCGAGGCGAAGGCGGACGAGACCAGCAGCGGTTGATCGACGGAGCGGCAGAGACCGGCGATGCGGCTCACTTCATTGACCGCCGGGCCGACGACGGTAAAGTCGAGGCGCTCGCGGCTGCCGATGTTGCCGTAAAAGACCTCACCGATGTGCAGACCCAAATACATATCGGTGGTTGGCAAATTCTCGCCGGTGCGCCGTCGATTGACGAGTGTCACGGCGGCCCTGGCGCTCTCGGCCGCCGCTAATGCAGCG
>NZ_JBUZWC010000105.1:0-259 GCF_055329585.1 Virgibacillus sp. GM2-2
GGCCAGGCATTTCACGATCTTCATTGAAAACGGAGGACCAAGGAATGTTTTTGTCTTCCTTATTACCAAGAACAATGTTAAACCGCTTTTCCATCAGCCCCTTAAGGGTCTTTTTTGTCCTAGGTGTGTCCCACTCAATCAATGAAACAAAATTTTCCGTCATTTTGTTTTTATCCTCAAAATGCAGGCATTCATAAATGTCGTCCCGCAGAAAAATAACCACAAAGAGCTTTATGCCTGCTTCACGCGCTGCGATATT
>NZ_JBUZWC010000106.1:0-259 GCF_055329585.1 Virgibacillus sp. GM2-2
GCGGACGCAAAAATCGCGTCGTTGCAGGCCTATCGCCAGGATCTGAGCAAAACCGGCTGATCCTGTTCGCGACTGCACTTCCTGTCCCGGCCGGGCAGGAAGCGTATCCGTGGTCTTAAGCGGTACTCGTCCCCTCCGGAAGATCACGGGCAGTGTCCTGCCGGCGCATATGCCGGCAGGACGGCCAGCCTCACCGAAACCTCAACACCCACCCTGTGAAACATCAAAGCGGGTATCCGGTCGCCATCGAAGCGCAATC
>NZ_JBUZWC010000107.1:0-257 GCF_055329585.1 Virgibacillus sp. GM2-2
AGTTTCGTCCTGGCCGCCCTGGCGGCGGCCGCCATTGCCGTTCCCGCAAGTGCTGAAACCCTGCGTTGGGCCGGCCGCGCCGACCTTTATTCGCTTGATCCATATTCGGTGCCGTCCACCTCCAATCTCGCCTTTCTCAATCATATCTATGAGGGGCTTGTCCGTTACGGACCCGACTTCAAGATCGAGCCGGCTCTTGCGACGGAATGGAAGCTTGTTGATGGAAAGACATGGCGTTTCACCCTGCGCAAGGGTGT
>NZ_JBUZWC010000108.1:0-257 GCF_055329585.1 Virgibacillus sp. GM2-2
GATCCTCTGATCCGGATGTAAACCCCAGACTAAGGCTTGCTATAGACAAGGCAAAGTCATCCAATATGCCAAGAGAAAACATAGAGCGTGCTATCCAGAGAGGAGCGGGTGGTGGCGGAGATGCGGTTTTAGAGGAACTGATTTACGAAGGATTTGGTCCCGCAGGCACAGCACTAATAGTGGAGGCAGTTACAGATAAAAAGCAAAGAACCGTTGCTGAGGTCAAAAATATTCTCGAAAAAAATGGAGGCTCAATG
>NZ_JBUZWC010000109.1:0-256 GCF_055329585.1 Virgibacillus sp. GM2-2
GGGCCTTCGTTGTTCCGGGCGCTCAAGGACAACGGGTTGCTGGCGCTGCTGGTGGACCAGTCGCGGGTGGGAGATGGCGTGAAAGCGACGTTCTTCGGACGAGAAATCGAAGTGCCGGCCGGACCTGCGAGGATCGCGCTGCGGACGGGAGCGCGGGTTGTGCCCGCAGCCTTCCCGCGGGAGAACCCCTGGAGAGCGGGGGTGATCACGCTGTGCGACTTCGGGGTGGAGTTGCCGGACAGCGGAGACCGGGAGG
>NZ_JBUZWC010000110.1:0-256 GCF_055329585.1 Virgibacillus sp. GM2-2
CGAGGACAAACGATCCGGGTTCGCTGATCTGCAGGCCCGCCTGACGCAGTTACGGCCCCTCCTGACACAGCAGTTCACCCTCGCCTTTCCCATGTACCCAGAGCAGCGCGCCAGCTATGCCGCAAGCCGCAAACCGGACCTGTCACTGGGACTGGTGGACATGGATCAGGTGGACGACTGGATTCTCCGCACCACCATCGTGCAGCGAATCGACGACGCCATTACCCCGCTGCCGCACGAATTCAATCGTCACTAT
>NZ_JBUZWC010000111.1:0-256 GCF_055329585.1 Virgibacillus sp. GM2-2
GGACGGCACCAGTTCGGGTGGCGGCGGATCACGGAACAGGCAGCGGTAGCACGGGCCGCCCCCGGTGGCGAACACGGAAACCTGCCCCTCGAACCGGAAGATCGCCCCGTAGACGTCCGGCCTGCCGAGCAGCACGCAGGCATCGCTCACGAGGTAGCGCGTGGGGAAGTTGTCGCTCCCGTCGACGACCACGTCGAAACCACGGAGGATGTCGAGCGCGTTCCGGGACGTGAGCCGGGTGGCAAAGCGCTCGATC
>NZ_JBUZWC010000112.1:0-255 GCF_055329585.1 Virgibacillus sp. GM2-2
TTCTGCAAGCCGGCCACCAGGCCTTCGATTTCTTCGGTGGACTTCTGTGTACGTTGCGCCAGGCCACGCACTTCGTCGGCGACCACGGCAAAGCCACGGCCGGCTTCCCCGGCACGCGCGGCTTCAATCGCGGCGTTCAGGGCCAGCAGGTTGGTCTGTTCGGCCACGGCCTTGATCACGTCCATCACGCTGCCGATCTTGTTGCTCTCTTGTTGCAGGTGCGTCATGGCGTCGGTGGAGCGCGCCACTTCGGCC
>NZ_JBUZWC010000113.1:0-255 GCF_055329585.1 Virgibacillus sp. GM2-2
GCCCGCATGGTGGGACGCCTTGCCCGACGACAGGCCGCTGGTGTTCCTCAGCCTGGGCAGCTCGGGCAGGGCCGACCTCCTGCCGATGGCGCTCGAAGCCCTCTCGCGGCTTGCGGTCACCGTGGTCGTCGCCACGGCCGGCAAGATCGACCTGACCGAGGTGCCCGCGAACGCGCGCATCGCCGATTATCTTCCCGTCGACGTCGTGAGCCGGCGGGCGCGGCTCGTCATCAGCAACGGCGGCAGTCTCACCGG
>NZ_JBUZWC010000114.1:0-255 GCF_055329585.1 Virgibacillus sp. GM2-2
GGCGTCGAGCCGACCCCGGTCTTTGCTCCGAACAAGGAAATTTCGATCGAAGGTCAGGGCCTGACCGCTGTCGAGAAGATCTTCAACCGCAACGCCGTCGGCGTGACCCCGGGCAAGGTACTGCATGCGGGCTCCGACGTGCGCGTGACGGTCAACATCGTCGGTTCACAGGACACGACCGGCCTGATGACCGCGCAGGAACTTGAGGCGATGGCGGCCACCGTCATCTCGCCGCTCGTGGACGGTGCCTACCAG
>NZ_JBUZWC010000115.1:0-254 GCF_055329585.1 Virgibacillus sp. GM2-2
TCTGCATTCATGTATGGGGATATAAGCCGTGTTGATTTAAACTAGCTTTTGATTTTGGTATGAAGTATACTAATAATATAAATAGGGAACAAACGTTCTGTTTAGGGGTGATACCATGTATAGTGCCTATAAGATCGAAATCCATGCAAACCATGAGCTCTTTTCCTATTTTGATGCGCTGTGCTTTCAAGCGAAAAACTTGTACAACACGACGAATTTCTACTATCGACAGGTGTTCACAGCCATGCGAAACG
>NZ_JBUZWC010000116.1:0-253 GCF_055329585.1 Virgibacillus sp. GM2-2
GGTTCGGGCTTTCGCCTCGGCGATTTCGCCTCATCCACCCTGCGGATAACGCCAGAAGCCAGGCCGGCGGTCACACCTGTTGCCGTCGTGCCACAAGCTTTCCGAGACTTTGCGAACGTGGTTCCAAGAGCGCCCCCGCATATTATCTATTAGTCATTCCGGCGGTCCTCATCATTCGGTTCATCATGAACCTTGAGGGATCGGAGTCGTCGGAAACCCGCCGTAGGCTCCAATTCCAGAGAGAAAACCGCCG
>NZ_JBUZWC010000117.1:0-253 GCF_055329585.1 Virgibacillus sp. GM2-2
GGTGATCGACCTGCGGACGATGCTCGGCCTCGATCCCACGTCGTCACACACCGGGCGGCTGCTCGTGGTGCGGCTGCTCGACGAGGAGTTCTCGACCGGGCTGCTGGTCGACGCCGTCGACCAGATCGCGAGCGTGCCGGTCGACGAGGTCCATCCGCCGGCGTCTCCGCTCGAAGGGGCGCTCGCCGGTTTTCTCTCAGGCGTCTGTCACGTCGGCCCGCGGTTCGTCGCGGTGCTCGATCTCGATCGGCTG
>NZ_JBUZWC010000118.1:0-253 GCF_055329585.1 Virgibacillus sp. GM2-2
ATCCCTCACGCCGTGCGCGGTTCGGGGGTGCTTGCCTGCCTTGTGCCCATGCAGACTAATCGGCTGCTTGCAGGCGCACGCTCCCTTCGAATTAACCTCGTAGACCGGGAGCACGCTCCAGCCCCGACGGGCCATGGCGAGTATCGTCGTTAGGCGATCGTCATTTAGGCCCATCACCAGTCTCCGATGTCCGGTCGGATCGCGCAGGGCGCCCAAGGCGTTTCCCGCGGCAGCCGCAGGGCTCGCCCGGGCT
>NZ_JBUZWC010000119.1:0-253 GCF_055329585.1 Virgibacillus sp. GM2-2
ATTTTTACGGCGAAAACCGGCTGGTGAAGGAAGGTTACGTTCCGCCGGCGCTGATCGCCTCCAATCCGGAATATCTGCGGCCGATGGTCGGCGTAAAGCCGGCAAGCGGCCATTATCTGCATTTCTGCTCGTTTGAAATCGGGCGTGGACCTGATGGAAACTGGTGGGTGCTGGCCGATAGGACTCAGGCGCCTTCCGGTGCGGGCTTTGCGCTGGAAAACCGGGTGGCGACCACGCGCGCACTGTCCGACAT
>NZ_JBUZWC010000120.1:0-253 GCF_055329585.1 Virgibacillus sp. GM2-2
GCGATTGACGGCACGGTGCAGCCGGAGCTGCGCGTCGAAAACGAGCGCGGCTACGCACACAACGGCTGGCGCGACCACGCCGTCGCGGTGACCGCAGCGTGACGAGGCTGTACGCCGCGGGGCTGGCCTTCGGGTTGGCCCTGCCGTTCGTCGCGTCGGCCGACGAGCTCGGGCGCAAGGTGTTCACCGAGGCCGCGCAGCCACCCTGCGCGCTTTGCCACACGCTCGACGCTGCAGGCGCGACCGGCACGAT
>NZ_JBUZWC010000121.1:0-253 GCF_055329585.1 Virgibacillus sp. GM2-2
CCCTCGGCCACGGCGAACCCCGGGGGATGGGTCGCCGGAACGCGCGTGTCGGCGAACGTCGCGTCGACGAACTTCCTCCGCGCGCGCACGCGCGTGCGCTCACCGCTGACGCGGGAGGTGACGACGCCGTCATCGCCGAGGTCGCTCAACGAAAGGTAGGTGACGCGCCCGCTGGGGAGCAGCCGCTGGCGCATCACCTGGTCGAAGTACGCGCAGATCTCGGGGCCGCTGGCCAGTTCGTAGAGCCCGCGGT
>NZ_JBUZWC010000122.1:0-252 GCF_055329585.1 Virgibacillus sp. GM2-2
GGAGGATAATGACGAAGAGCCTGCCATGGTCGAGCGCGAGGACGGTTCGTTCCTCGTCGCCGGCTGGATGCCGGCCGATGAGTTTGCCTATCGCATGGGCTTCCAGATCGACGAGGATGCGGAGTTCGAAACCGTTGCCGGTCTGGTTCTGGACGAATTCCGTCGCCTGCCGGAACTGGGTGAACACATCACCCGCAACGGCTGGCGTTTCGAGGTTATCGATCTCGACGGACACCGTATCGACAAGGTGCT
>NZ_JBUZWC010000123.1:0-252 GCF_055329585.1 Virgibacillus sp. GM2-2
ATTGCGGCTTCGGGTATCTGTGACTGGCCCGTATCCGCAATGCCGTCGCCGTTGGTGTCCCGGCTTCGCGGGTTGAGGCCGTTGAGATATTCCTGATAGTCACTGACGCCGTAGCTGTCGGTGTCGGGAATCGTCGGGTCGGAATAGACACGGGTCGTAAAGGTCTGTCCGGCGTATTCAAACTGAATCGTCCAGCCGGAGATTTCCATGTAGTCATACAATCCGTCGCCAGCCGTATCGGGATTCAGCGCA
>NZ_JBUZWC010000124.1:0-251 GCF_055329585.1 Virgibacillus sp. GM2-2
GTATCTGAAATGATTATTGGTGTTCGGGGCGACTTGGCCGTGAAGGTATATGGCCCAGACCTTGGCACACTCAATAAGCTCGGAACCCAAATTGAAGAATTACTGAAGACAATCAACGGTAGCCAGGACGTTTATACGGTTCAAAATGACGGTGTCCAATACTTGCGAGTCGAAATTGACCGATTGCAAGCAGGTCGATTAGGACTTGATGTTGAAACCATTCAAAACATACTTAGAGTTTAGATTGAAGG
>NZ_JBUZWC010000125.1:0-250 GCF_055329585.1 Virgibacillus sp. GM2-2
GGACCGGGCCATCGATATCCCAATCACGGAATCTCGAGTGCTCACCCATTACGGCTCGTTCGACTCGTTTAATGCAGTTGCCCGCCATCTGAAGCATAGTTGTGGGGAGGTCTACGGTTCTGCTGGCGAGGCCATCATTCAGTATTGCTGCGATAATCCGGACGTGGTTAACGATCTGGTGAAACAGGCTCCGGACATCGAACGTAGGCTGCTGCCGAAGGGCTGCGGAGATGGCGAACGCCGGGTAGTG
>NZ_JBUZWC010000126.1:0-250 GCF_055329585.1 Virgibacillus sp. GM2-2
GGCCCTCCTCTGGTTAAGGCAGCTACTGGTGAAGTGGTGTCTAGTGAGGATCTCGGTGGTGGTGATGTGCATACCCGTTTGTCTGGCGTGGCTGATCATCTGGCTGAAAACGATGAACATGCGATTGCGCTTGCCCGCAACATCGTGGCCAACCTGAACAAAAAGCCAAACAAGACCGCAGATGAAATCGAAGCGCCGCTATTTGACAGTTCGGAACTGTACGGCATTGTGCCGAGTGACGCGCGTAAGC
>NZ_JBUZWC010000127.1:0-250 GCF_055329585.1 Virgibacillus sp. GM2-2
CGGTACACCCTACCGCCAAGGTTCCCGTTCATGGCACGATCCGCACCCTGCCTGGCGTTCCTGCTGCTCGCGGGATGCGGCGCGCAAAGCTCCAGACCGCCACCGCCGCGCGTGATGTTCGCCGGGCTTCCGGTCAGCGGCAGCATGGCGGATGCCCGCCGCGCGGGCTTCACCGATTGCGTCACACCCGATTGGGGCAGCCTGCGCTGTCGCCGCCACGGCGTGATGATCGAGGGGACGGGCCCCTATG
>NZ_JBUZWC010000128.1:0-250 GCF_055329585.1 Virgibacillus sp. GM2-2
TTTTTCTGGTTTGCCCGTACTGAGTTACTCTTATTTTCACTGTCCGGGCCGTTGAATGAAAAAGCCTGGCGAAAAAATTAGCTGTCCCGGAAAGAGTCCAGCGGGTAGTAAATAAAAGAACCAGAGCCAGAAGACAGATCAGAACGAAGAATGAGCCGGTATGATTCAACCAACCGGTCAGGAAGCCAAGCAACAGGCCGCCCAGCAAGCCGCCGGCTAAAAATTCTTTGCCCTGCCAGGGAATTTTTTC
>NZ_JBUZWC010000129.1:0-250 GCF_055329585.1 Virgibacillus sp. GM2-2
GGTTGGCGTGTGGGTGGCCGTGGCCGTGCTCGTGGGCGTATGAGTCGGTGTTGATGTGACCGTCGGTGTTGGGCTGTCGGTGGGTGTCAGAGTGACCGTCGGCGTCGGGCTCGGAGTTGCCGTCTCGGTGGGAGTTGCTGTGGGAGATGGGCGATAGAAGACAACCCACAGCTTGGGGCGCGACGCAACGGCTGCATTCTGCGACGATGTGGCCGACCAGAATTGTCGTTCGGTCGGCGATTGGCCGATC
>NZ_JBUZWC010000130.1:0-250 GCF_055329585.1 Virgibacillus sp. GM2-2
CGAAGTGCCTGCTGAATGGCACGTTTCATCGCCCGGCGGTAAGCCACACGGCGTTCAATCTGTCCAGCAATATTCACTGCCACAAGGTAGGCATCCGTATCCGGATTTTTGATTTCCGAGATTTCCAGTTCAACCTTCTTGCCGGTTAGTGCTTCCAGGGAAGTGCGGACGACTCTGACGCCTTCACCCTTGCGACCAATCAGAATGCCCGGTTTGGCAGTGTGAACAACCACGCGCACCTTGCCAGTGG
>NZ_JBUZWC010000131.1:0-249 GCF_055329585.1 Virgibacillus sp. GM2-2
TGTTCTCCGCCATCGAGAGCGGGATCGTCAGTCCGACCCAGATGACCTCGCCTCCCCCGTTCACGCGCGCCCAGGTGGCCACGGTGCCTCCAGCGACCTGTGTCGTCTCACCGACGACGATCTTGTCTTCCCTGTCCGGTGCGCCACGGCACACGTTGGTACAAACCAATGCGGCGATGATTGCGAAAGACGCGCCGAGCGCGGGTATGGCCCCGACCACGGCCTGAGACCACCGGAGCAGATGATTGG
>NZ_JBUZWC010000132.1:0-248 GCF_055329585.1 Virgibacillus sp. GM2-2
CCACAGGAAACCGCCCGAAAAAGCACCGAGAGTGATGACGCAAAGCAGGATGAGACCGCGAATAAAACGGCGCAGGCGGCCACGCCGCGACCAGAGGCTCTTTTTTGCCGGTCGCGTGGTCGTCTGATCCTGATCCTGATCCTGGTCCGTCCGACTCACAAACATTCCTCCTGAATACTCGCCGATTAAGGCAAGGAACAGGCATTTTTGTCCACCGTCCGCAGGTTACATCCGGCTCGTGAAGGTTT
>NZ_JBUZWC010000133.1:0-248 GCF_055329585.1 Virgibacillus sp. GM2-2
TTGCAACAAAAAGGCCGGATTGACTGGCTGATTAATAATGCCGGTCTGAGTCAGCGCGCCCTGATTCGGGACACCACCATGCAGACTGAACGCGCCATTATGGAAGTCGATTATTTCTCGCAGGTGTTTCTCACCAAAATGGTATTGCCGACGTTTCTGAAACAAAAATCTGGTCGTATTGTATTTATTTCCAGTGTGGCAGGTTTGCTGGGCACGCAGTATCGCGCATCCTATTCCGCAGCCAAAGC
>NZ_JBUZWC010000134.1:0-248 GCF_055329585.1 Virgibacillus sp. GM2-2
GCCTACGTCACCAGCATGAAGCCGGGCAACATCCTGTTCCTCGTCGGCGCGGCCTTCTCGCTGGCAGCCGCGGCCTTCTTCCCGGCCCTGGTCTGTGGCGTGTTCTGGAAGCGGGCCAACAGGCTGGGCGCGATCCTCGGCATGGTGCTGGGTCTGGGCGTGACGATGTACTACATGGTCCAGACCTACCCGTTCTTCGGCATCAAAGCGCCGCTGTGGTGGGACATCGACCCGATCTCGTCGGGCAT
>NZ_JBUZWC010000135.1:0-247 GCF_055329585.1 Virgibacillus sp. GM2-2
ATTTACAGGGTTTGTTATTTTGAGATTTACAATTCGATCCGCAAGGCCTGCCGTCTTTTTTCTTCAGGCAGGAATTCGGTGCGGTATCCGTACATTCCGATATATCCGGATTCTTTAAAACCGACTACGTCCATCTGGTAGACTGAGCTGCGGGTGCTGATCTGCAAGGAGCAGTCGGCATTCAACCCGGTTAAGCCGGGATTTTCCTGCAGCAGGCTGTCGGGCAGGTAATCGTTCGCAAGGCAGT
>NZ_JBUZWC010000136.1:0-247 GCF_055329585.1 Virgibacillus sp. GM2-2
GAGCTCCTGGCCGAGCGTGAGCGGTGTCGCATCCATGAGGTGCGTCCGCCCGATCTTCACGATGTCCGCGAAGTCGACCGCCTTGTCCTCGATGGCCTTTCGAAGGCGCGCGACCGCTGGCAAGAGGCGCGTGCGCGCGCGCGTCGCGACCGCGACGTGCATCACCGTCGGGAAGACGTCGTTCGACGATTGGGACATGTTCACGTGATCGTTCGGGTGGACGATCTTCTCGCCCACGATCTCGTTC
>NZ_JBUZWC010000137.1:0-247 GCF_055329585.1 Virgibacillus sp. GM2-2
GTACTGGTGCACGACGCGGCGCGGCCCTGCCTCGACCCGGCCGACCTGGCACGGCTGGTCGAGGCCTGCCGGTCGGATCCCGTCGGCGGATTGCTGGCATCGCCCGTGACCGATACGCTGAAGCGCGGCAGCGATGACGGCCGGGTGGCCGCGACGGTTCCACGGGAATCGCTCTGGCGGGCGCAGACCCCGCAGATGTTCCGACACGGTCCGCTCACTCGGGCCCTGGCGGCCGCGATGGCCGCGG
>NZ_JBUZWC010000138.1:0-246 GCF_055329585.1 Virgibacillus sp. GM2-2
TAATCGCCATCATTTCAATCGCGATAATGGCATCATCGACCAAAAGACCGAGGGCCAGAATCAGGGCCCCCAAGGAAATTTTATGCAGTCCGACATCAAACAGCTGCATACCGGCGAAAGTCATGGCCAGCACCAGCGGAATCGAGAAAGCCACCACCAGACCGGTCCGGAAACCGAGCGAGAAAAAACTGACCAGCAATACGATAATCACCGCTTCTGCCAGCACTTTCATAAATTCGTTAATAC
>NZ_JBUZWC010000139.1:0-246 GCF_055329585.1 Virgibacillus sp. GM2-2
TCCAGCATCATGCCGGGAAATCCCTTCGCCTTTGCCCACTCGATGGCGCATTCCATCAGGGCACGCCCGACGCTCTGCCCGCGATAGTTTGGCTCGACGGCAATGTCGTCGATGCAGGCATAAGCATTCCAATACTTCACGACCCTGATCTGCCCGGCGAGGTCATCGTCCACATAAGCTAAGAAAATGACACGCTCGGGATTGGAAACGTAGGAAGGCGCGTTGACATCCTCCCGCCCATACTGT
>NZ_JBUZWC010000140.1:0-246 GCF_055329585.1 Virgibacillus sp. GM2-2
GATCATCTTGGCCTTGCCGGCCTTGAACAGTTCCTCGGCCTTCTTCCAGTTGACGACATGGAGGAAGTCGGTGTCCTTCTGCGAGCAGCCGGCCTCGAACGGCGGACGACCGCTTTCGATGCCGCCGACATAACGCTCGGCGCAGAACGAGTTGGTGAACGACCAGCCGTCCGACGGACCCTTGCCGAAGTCGGAGAGGTCCTGGCTGTACGGCGGCATTTCGACCGAGAACGACTGCTCGGGCTT
>NZ_JBUZWC010000141.1:0-245 GCF_055329585.1 Virgibacillus sp. GM2-2
ATGGCAGCGTTTGGATGACCAGGGCCGGAACCGCAGTTGGCAGGTCGAACGAAACCGCTCAGTCGCCCTCGTCGGCACCGTCAGGATAAAGCAGATGGGGCTTGCGGCGGAAGGGCCAGCCGCCATCTGCGTACTTCTCGACGAGCTCATCGACGACGGTGCGGGATGCGCGTTCATCGAAACCCTGCCGAACAAGCATCTCGATGACGAGAGACCGAAAGGCTTCCAGCGCGTCGTGGCTCCCT
>NZ_JBUZWC010000142.1:0-244 GCF_055329585.1 Virgibacillus sp. GM2-2
AACCCTCATCATCAGCTTGGAAGGCTGAGGTTTTACCACTAAACTACACCCGCATATATTCATATGTTATAAAGGATTTTCGATGGTCGGGAAGACAGGATTCGAACCTGCGACCCCATGGTCCCAAACCATGTGCTCTACCAAGCTGAGCTACTTCCCGTAAAATGGCGCGCCCGAGAGGAGTCGAACCCCTAACCTCTTGATCCGTAGTCAAACGCTCTATCCAATTGAGCTACGGGCGCTT
>NZ_JBUZWC010000143.1:0-244 GCF_055329585.1 Virgibacillus sp. GM2-2
GGGGGGGGGGGGGGGGGGGGGGGGGGGGGGGGGGGGGGGGGGGGGGGGGGGGAGGAGGGGGGGGGGGGGGGGGGGGGGGGGTGTGTGGTTGGTGGGGGGGGGAGGGGGGGGGGGGGGAGGGCGGGGGGGGGGGGAAAAAAAAAGAAAAGGGGGGGGGGAAGAGGGGGGTTGGGACTTTCCATCTCACCCCCCCAGGACAGGTATCCGCGAGGCGATACGACTTTATGTCGGGATTGAAAAAAGT
>NZ_JBUZWC010000144.1:0-244 GCF_055329585.1 Virgibacillus sp. GM2-2
CCCGGGCCGCCGCCGGCGCTCCGGTCTGGTCGGACGCGCAGGCGGACAGGACGCCCGCTGCGAGCGCGCAGGCCACGGCCAGCCCTGCCGATGCCCTGCGAGCCGTCACGTCATCTGCCGTTCGACGAGAAGTGCTGATAGTCGGGGTGGGACCAGCGCGCACCCCAGAGCCACCCCTGGGCCGCCATTGCTCGCGCGATCGGGCTGCGCCTCATGATCATGCCCTTGCGCACGTTGGACCGGT
>NZ_JBUZWC010000145.1:0-244 GCF_055329585.1 Virgibacillus sp. GM2-2
GGACCTAAGCCGAGGCCGAAAGGCGTAGGCGATGGATAACCGGTTGATATTCCGGTACCACGTACCCACCGCTATCACCGAAGGGGGGACGGGGTAGGCTAGGGAAACCCAGGCGCTGGTCGTCCTGGGGTAACCGCGTAGGGCGCTCCGTAGGGAAATCCGCGGAGCATCGAGCCTGAGACGGGAGTCCGAGCTCGTTCAGAGCGAAGTTCCTGAAGCCATGCCTCCGAGAAAAGCCTCTAGG
>NZ_JBUZWC010000146.1:0-243 GCF_055329585.1 Virgibacillus sp. GM2-2
GGTGCTGGCAACCGGGGAGGTGGTGTGGGGCCGCGGCTTCGGCGCGGAAGGCGTCGCGGTCGGCGAAGTCTGCTTCCACACCGCGATGACCGGTTACCAGGAAATCATGACCGACCCGAGCTTTGCCGGGCAAATGATCACCTTCACCTTCCCGCATATCGGCAATGTCGGTGCCAATGCCGATGACGTTGAGGCGGACGATCCCCACGCGCTCGGCATGATCGTGCGCGAGGATGTGACCGG
>NZ_JBUZWC010000147.1:0-243 GCF_055329585.1 Virgibacillus sp. GM2-2
GATCGCCATGGACGTCGTCCCGGCGAGCGCCGTCATGGTCTCGGTGGGCTCTCGCGCCCCGTCGCGCCCCCCGCATGCGGAGCGCATCGAACGCGTGAAGGAGGACGTCGTGCTGAGCTTCGAGGGCTGGCCCGTCGCGCGCCTGCTGCAGCCCGGCGCGGCAGCAGGCGAGAACCTCGGCACGATCCTCATGACGCTGCCGGACGGAACGACGCGCCTCGCCGCCGTCGACCTGCCGCTGCT
>NZ_JBUZWC010000148.1:0-242 GCF_055329585.1 Virgibacillus sp. GM2-2
ATCTCGGAACTCATTAGGTTGAATAGAAATAAGCTCCCGTACGATATTCTTTTCATCACGACGGTATTCCTTCTTCCTAAAAAGCGAAGGTTGAAGAACGTAAGATTGGAGTGCGTGACCACGAAAAAAATTTACTCGCGGCTTTCTGGGTTTATCACTCGCCAGATATGCGAAAAATTCTTGAAGGTTTGAAACCTCCGTAATATTTTTTGCCTTATTCCTAATGATCACTGGCATGTCGT
>NZ_JBUZWC010000149.1:0-241 GCF_055329585.1 Virgibacillus sp. GM2-2
GTGCGCCACTGCGAGGACGCAACGCTGCCCGAGGGGATGTCGCCGCTCATGACTGAGCCGTCCACAAAGTAGCGATGCCGGGCGTCATAGTCGGGGTCGGAAAGTCTTGCCAGTCCGGAGATCACGCCTCGTGGGATGTAGGCGATCTTTTCCCTGCCGTCGGTGGCCGAAAAGCCATGCAGCATGCCGTCATTGCCGCCTGCATAGATCATGGGCTGGCGGTTCTGCTGGGCGAGGGTAT
>NZ_JBUZWC010000150.1:0-240 GCF_055329585.1 Virgibacillus sp. GM2-2
TGGGAAGATATGTATGAGCCCAAAAGTGACTGCTGCCAGCGACCCAGCAAGCGCGATTAATGGATGCGAAAAGCCAAGAGCAACAATTGTCAAAATAGAGAAGAAGATTGCTAGCTTTTGTGAATGACAGGATATCTTAATCATAGTGTCCTCTCGAGCTTACAGAACGCGAAGTTGTTTTAGGAGCTTGTTTATTTTGGCTCCAGCCTTCGGTGGAAGAATTCTATCACCCCACTCTAC
>NZ_JBUZWC010000151.1:0-240 GCF_055329585.1 Virgibacillus sp. GM2-2
GGAAGCACCAGCACGAGATGGTGGGATATAACTACCGCATGAGCGGGTTTCAGGGGGCTGTGCTCGGTGTGAAACTCCAGTGTCTCGACGAATGGAACACGGCGCGACAGACGCATGCCCAGAGGTATCTCGAGCGGCTCAGCGGCGTGCCGCAGCTCGGTTTGCCGGTGCGAGACGAAGCGCGCGAATGCGTGTACCACCTCTTCGTGGTTGAAGCCGAGGAGCGCGACCGCATTGCCG
>NZ_JBUZWC010000152.1:0-239 GCF_055329585.1 Virgibacillus sp. GM2-2
CCACGCCCCGATCGCCGCGGGCAGGCCGAAGCCCATCGTCCCCGCGCCGCCCGAAGTGATCCAGCGGTTCGGCTTTTCGAGCGCGTAGTATTGCGCCGTCCACATCTGGTGCTGGCCCACGTCGGTCGTCACGATCGCCCCACCGCCAGTCGCCTTCCAGATATCGGCAACGAGATGAGCCACCTGCAGCTTGCCATCGTTTTCCCAGTTCATGATGCTGCGGGTATCGACTTCGTTCT
>NZ_JBUZWC010000153.1:0-239 GCF_055329585.1 Virgibacillus sp. GM2-2
GAAAAGCTGTCGATGATGACGCCGCTCGTCGTCCCGGGCCCGGCGGAAGAATGCCAGGGCTTCATCATCGCCTTCCTCTTCCGCGGCCTTGGCAGCGGATGGGTAAAAATTCTCTGAATCAGTTGACTCCAGATTCATCGCAGTCTGCAGACTCTCCTTCACACCCTCAGGCCAGCCGAGCAGGCGGAATGCATTCTTGGCATGTTCGGCTTCATTGCCGGCGATCGAAAACAGCAGAT
>NZ_JBUZWC010000154.1:0-239 GCF_055329585.1 Virgibacillus sp. GM2-2
ACCGCTCGATCTGTCCTTCGCGCATCTGCGCAGCGTTTCGCCCATCCATTGCGAATATCTGCGCAATATGGGCGTTGGCGCCTCCATGTCGATTTCGGTGATTGTCGATGGCGCGCTTTGGGGCCTCATCGCCTGCCACCACTATTCACCGCGCGTTCTGACGATGCCGGTCAGGATCGCCGCCGAGATGTTCGGCGAGTTCTTCTCCATGCATTTGCAGGTGCTGAAACAGAAACGCA
>NZ_JBUZWC010000155.1:0-238 GCF_055329585.1 Virgibacillus sp. GM2-2
CCGGCACGGCCACACGCTCTTCCTTTTCGATAGCCTTCTGGAAGTCGGGCGTTTCGGTGATCGACAGGCGAACCCACATACCGACTGCGATCAGGATGATCGAGGCGACGAAGGGAATGCGCCAGCCCCAGCTCAAAAGGGCCTCCTGCGACATGAAGTGGAGGAGAATCCAGAAGACGCCGGAGGAGAGGAACAGGCCGACAGGTGCGCCGAGCTGCGGGAACATGCCGTACCAGCT
>NZ_JBUZWC010000156.1:0-238 GCF_055329585.1 Virgibacillus sp. GM2-2
GTGGCCGGAGCGGCGGATGAGCGGGCACAGGGCGGCGTGGGAAAGAGAATTGCGCGGGGCGAACAGGGTTTGCTCCCGCGGGCCGTTCTCAAAGGCAAGGCCGGAAAGCGGGCATCGATTGCCGAACGGATGGCGTATCATGGCGTCTCCGGCATGAGCACGGCGGTCATTGAAGACGGACAGCTCACATGGGCTCGCGCCTACGGGGTGCGCGGACGGAAGAGTGCGTGAAATCGTC
>NZ_JBUZWC010000157.1:0-238 GCF_055329585.1 Virgibacillus sp. GM2-2
CTTAAAAAGTCCTAAAAAATATACGGCACTTGGCGGTAAAATTCCAAAAGGTGCTTTGTTAATCGGACCTCCGGGAACCGGTAAAACATTGTTAGCTAAGGCAATGGCCGGTGAAGCGCAGGTTCCGTTTTTCAGCCTAAGCGGATCTGATTTTGTTGAAATGTTTGTAGGCGTAGGCGCTAGTCGTGTTCGTGACTTATTTAAGCAAGCCCGTGAAAAAGCTCCTTGTATTATTTTT
>NZ_JBUZWC010000158.1:0-238 GCF_055329585.1 Virgibacillus sp. GM2-2
GGCGCTCCTTGAGCGACTCGGTGCGCCGACCGTCGGCGAGATCGAACTGCACCGCCGCCTGGTCCTTCTCCAGCGGGATCGTCTTGCTCAACCGGGACTCCTTGCCGCCGCGGAAATGCGTGCACACCTCGACCTTGACCCGGTTCGCCGTAACCTCTCCCCACACGCGGCGAACCACGGCCTTGTAGGTGCCGCTGAATCCCTTGGGGCACAGGTAGACCTCGGTGGTCGCGCCCGA
>NZ_JBUZWC010000159.1:0-237 GCF_055329585.1 Virgibacillus sp. GM2-2
CTGGTAGGACAAGCTTCCGCTCTTGCTGACGATTTCGCGCACGAGGTTGGAGACTTCGAGATTGACCTTGATCGCCACTTCCTCGTCGAGGTAGATCGCCGGCTCGACCTCGAGCTTGAGGCCGACGTCGAGGTAAGCGACCGACTCGGAGACGAATCCCGTCGCCGTCGACGTCGTCGTGATCACCGGCACGCGGTCGCCGATCTGGATCCGCGCCTTTTCCTTGTTGCGCACGCG
>NZ_JBUZWC010000160.1:0-237 GCF_055329585.1 Virgibacillus sp. GM2-2
GTTTTAAAGAAATATAACGGGAATAATAAGTAGAGAACAGTAACTGCCGTTCTTTACAGGAAAGGAGATATCAAATGACTCGTGTTGGATTTCTGTACACAAGGTTGCGTCTGGAAGAGAAACATTTATTGGATGAATTTCAAAAGCACAAAGATGTGGAGATCGTTCGCGTCAATGACGGCGATCTGTATTTTGACATTTCACATGTGGAGCCTGTGGATGTTCTGTTCGAGCGCT
>NZ_JBUZWC010000161.1:0-236 GCF_055329585.1 Virgibacillus sp. GM2-2
TGATGGCAAAAAAATTGTGGGGAGGCAGGTTTACAAAACAGATGAACCCGGACTTTTACGAGTTTCAGAAATCCATCCAGTATGATCATAAACTGGGTATGTACGACGTTTTTCATTCGCTCATACATATCAGGGCGCTGGTTCACACGAACGTCTTGAGCGCTTCAGAGACATATCAGCTGGAGCGGTCGCTTGCGGATATTCTCAAGGATATAAAGGCAGGGACGTTCACATTT
>NZ_JBUZWC010000162.1:0-236 GCF_055329585.1 Virgibacillus sp. GM2-2
GATGGATATGCAGGACGTGCTGTTTGAAAAACACCCGGCATCTGTTCTCTGGGGATAGCCGGATCGACCTACACCAGTACACGTGGGTGTGTTGTGACGGCGCCCCCGGCAGCGCGCGGGTGGCGGTGCGGAGGCCTGAGGCGGCGCTGGCGCCGCGCGGGCGGCGGTGCGCCGGCTTCCTTCAGCCCCGGCTGACTCGGGTGCCGATCCCTTCGTACGCGAAACCAAGCTTCATC
>NZ_JBUZWC010000163.1:0-235 GCF_055329585.1 Virgibacillus sp. GM2-2
CGCCCCGGGTTCGACGTTCAAGCTGGTCACGTCGGCGGCCGGGTTGATGGAGGGGAGCATCACGCCGAGCACCAGCTACTACGTCGGGTGCCGGCTTGAGGTGAAGGGCGAGAACGACGTGCTGTATGAGTACCCCGACTGGCGATGCCACGACCAGATGATGGACGTGCGGAACGGGATCGCGTGGTCGTCCAACGTATTCATGTTCCTGACGGCGGCGGGAGACCTGGAACGG
>NZ_JBUZWC010000164.1:0-235 GCF_055329585.1 Virgibacillus sp. GM2-2
GCGGCGGTGGGGGTCAACGAGACCTTCACGGTGGCGTCGGGTCTGGACCACGTGATCCAGGTGAGCGACTTCGTGGTGCCGGCGGGAGCCGATCCGTACGTCAACACGGCGTCGGCGACCTGCTCGCCGGCGGGCTTCGAGAACGACTTCACGGACACGGCGAGCTGGTCGATCGACCTGTTCCAGGCGGCGATCGAGCTGACCAAGACGGGTCCGTCGCTGTCGAAGGTGGGTG
>NZ_JBUZWC010000165.1:0-235 GCF_055329585.1 Virgibacillus sp. GM2-2
GGAGCGGAGCCGAGAAGATCGACGGCGGCACCGGGCTGCTCGCATCACCGGCGGTGCATGCATCGTTGCTCGCGATGGCAGCAGAGTGAGGGCTGTGGGACCAGTACGACCTCCGGAACACCCCAGGTCGTCCCACGGCCCAGCTCGCTGGTTTCCGGATCGCCGGACTAAAATCACGCCCACATGAACAATGGACCTCCGGCTCGTTCTACGGACGATTCGGTGCTTGCCGGGG
>NZ_JBUZWC010000166.1:0-235 GCF_055329585.1 Virgibacillus sp. GM2-2
GCGGCGATCCGGCCTCGATCCATTTCTGCGAGGATGCCGATCTCGACTACGTGTCCTGCTCGCCCTTCCGCGTGCCCATCGCCCGCCTGGCTGCGGCGCAGGCAACGCTGGCGGCGAAGAGGGATGAGGGCAAGGTGGCGAGCAATGTCGCCTTCATTCCCGTCAGGGGTTCTGTCGGACGATGATCTGACGTTCGACCACCACCGGCCGGTAGAACATGTCGCGGTTCATCTGC
>NZ_JBUZWC010000167.1:0-234 GCF_055329585.1 Virgibacillus sp. GM2-2
GACCCGTACGGGATTCGAACCCGTGTTACCGCCGTGAAAGGGCGGTGTCTTAACCACTTGACCAACGGGCCAATGTATAATAAATAGTGGCGGAGAGCGAGGGATTCGAACCCTCGAGACCACGTTAGCGGTCTACACGATTTCCAATCGTGCTCCTTCGGCCACTCGGACAGCTCTCCATGGCTCCACAGGTAGGATTCGAACCTACGACCGATCGGTTAACAGCCGATAGCT
>NZ_JBUZWC010000168.1:0-234 GCF_055329585.1 Virgibacillus sp. GM2-2
GCCGCACTGCCGTGTAGTCGACGGCGGGCTCCTCGCCGTTGGCGAGCTTGAACCCGCGCAGCCGCGAGCTCCTTCGCTCGAGGGATTCCATGTCCTCATCCATGAGCGCCTGCTCTTCCGCGGTCAGGTATTTCCCGTAGCGTTCGCGGGCGAGCTTCGCCAGCGTCCCCGGCTCCTTTTTCGGCGCGGGCGTCGGAGTCGGGCCGGGAGCCGCGGGCGCCGGAGTCTGCGCGG
>NZ_JBUZWC010000169.1:0-233 GCF_055329585.1 Virgibacillus sp. GM2-2
ATGTTGAAGCCGCCGACTTCCTTCAGCGGATAGGCAACGATATGGCCGCCCGAACCGAGATAGGCGGTGACGGCGCTCTTGTTGATGGCGGAAGGCACATCTTTTGCACCGACCGTAAAGCGCCAGGCGACATTGCCGGAAAAAGTGGCGACGGGAGAGGAGGGAACGGCAAAACGGGCCGCCGACCAGACGCCGTCCGCGCCGACGATCAGATCGTGATCGCGGAACGTGGT
>NZ_JBUZWC010000170.1:0-233 GCF_055329585.1 Virgibacillus sp. GM2-2
GAGCATCATGCTCGCCTCGCACGCCCTGGTGCTGCTCGGCGTGCCGATCACCCGTGTCGTGCGGCGCTTTCGCGAGGTGCGCGAGCAGCGCTACGACCTGATGCGCGGCTTCTTCCACGGCGCCACCGACGCCGCCGACGACCTCGACGAGGCGCGGCAGCGACGCATGCATTCCGTCGTGCTGAATCCCGGCGCCTGGGGCATCGGCAAGACCATCGCCGATCTCGGACTCG
>NZ_JBUZWC010000171.1:0-233 GCF_055329585.1 Virgibacillus sp. GM2-2
TCGGCCGCGTGACGCCGGAGGACAAGCTGCGCCTGGCGCGGATCATGCAGGCCGAGGGGCTGATCGTCGCGGCGACGGGCGACGCGGTCAACGACGCCGCGGCGCTCAAGCAGGCCGACATCGGCGTCGCGATGGGCAGCGGCAGCGAGGTCACCAAGCAGGCCGCGCGCATGATCCTCACCGACGACAACTTCGGCACGCTCGTGAACGCGGTCGAGCTCGGGCGCCGGGTC
>NZ_JBUZWC010000172.1:0-233 GCF_055329585.1 Virgibacillus sp. GM2-2
GGGCCTGAAGCAACGAAACACCCGGGCCATGGCCCGCACATCCATCAGGATCCGGAATTGCTGGTTGCGCTCGGGACGGACATGAGCAATCCGCGCGACCTGGGCGCCAAGATCGAAATGTGCATGGGGACGGAGATGGAAAGCCACATTATCACGGAATCCACAATGATTTGGATTCCGGCAAAGTTCGTCCACGCACCTTTCCGCGTGCTTGAAGTGACGCGTCCGTTTCT
>NZ_JBUZWC010000173.1:0-233 GCF_055329585.1 Virgibacillus sp. GM2-2
CGATGGTTCCGACCTCATGCCCGGCAAGATCGGTGCCGGTGCATTCTGGACCGGCATGATCGATTTCGTCGGCGGCAAGTCCGCCGATCAGGTCGCGAGCGATATCCAGAAGGCCTGGGACGGCCTGAAGTAACGATATCGGATCAGGCCCGGCGGTTTGCCGCCGGGCCCTTACCAACGGCGCTGCCCCGACGACCGCATAAATCAGCGCGGCGCGGAGAGGATCAAGGGAG
>NZ_JBUZWC010000174.1:0-232 GCF_055329585.1 Virgibacillus sp. GM2-2
CTTGCCGTCGCCCCGGAAGTCGTGCTCGATGAGAGCTACCGGCTGCCGGACGGAACCTTTGCCGAGATTTGTCTGGGCCACAGCGGTGGGGTGAATGCCTCGCATGCCAAGGATGGCCCCGCCCATTCCAGCGACGCAATCCTGTTTTGCGAGGCGTGCCTGCTGGCCTCATCCATTCTTGTACCGGTCCCCGATGCGGCGGGCTGGCTCAGAACAGAATTCGCCTGGCTCG
>NZ_JBUZWC010000175.1:0-232 GCF_055329585.1 Virgibacillus sp. GM2-2
GGCCTTCAGGCGATCATAGTCTCGCGCTGACGTGCCACGGCCTACGAAGGTCAAGATCTCATAGGGCGTCGCCGCAACCAGCCTCGATGTCCGAAAGCCGTGGTCGCGCGCTTCGACCAACTGACTGGCTGCCCAGATCAGTACATCGGCGTCCCAGATCGTAGCCATACCATGCTCGGGCACGGCCTCGACGCGGATCGCGACGGAGCCTGCCTGAAAGTCGATCGGCTTG
>NZ_JBUZWC010000176.1:0-232 GCF_055329585.1 Virgibacillus sp. GM2-2
ATGGCGTAGGAGCCACCACACTCAGCGCATTCGAGCATGCCGCTCAGCAGGTAGCTCGGCCGGTGTGTCCTGTTCAGCCGATTGGTGGTCGTCCGGGAAAAATTCTCGAGCGTCGTCAGTTGCCGTTCTTTTACGCGCGCCCAGAGTTCGTCGCTGATGATGCGCATGGATGGAACGTCGGTCACGATCCACTCGCTTTTGTCGTTGAGGCGGGCGGTGCGCCGTTCGGTCT
>NZ_JBUZWC010000177.1:0-232 GCF_055329585.1 Virgibacillus sp. GM2-2
GTCGCCGCCTTCCTTTTCGCGGCCGAGCTGGAAGTTGGCGATGTTGACGCCAGCCTCACCGAGCGTGGTGCCCATGAAACCGATCATGCCGGGAACGTCGGTATTGGTGATGTAGATCATGTGCGATCCGACATCGGCATCCATGTTGATGTTCTTGATCTGGATGAAGCGCGGCTTGCCATCCGAGAACACCGTGCCGGCAACCGAGCGGATCTGGTTTTCCGTCTTGACC
>NZ_JBUZWC010000178.1:0-232 GCF_055329585.1 Virgibacillus sp. GM2-2
GCGGATGGCCGATGTGTTGGTCCAGTCGGGCGATTTTGCCAGTGCCTGGCGGAATGCCTCGGCTGCGCCCTTCGGGTCGCCCAGCGCCTGGCGCTGCGCGGCGATGCGTTGCCACGCCAGGTAGTTCAGCTCGGGCGCCAGGGGGAGATGGGCCCGGTACGCAGCCTCGGCATCCTTCCACGCGCCCAGCGCGGCAAGCGACTCGCCCAGCAGAAACTGGGCCGGCGCGCGG
>NZ_JBUZWC010000179.1:0-231 GCF_055329585.1 Virgibacillus sp. GM2-2
GGCTGACTCGGCGTCCGGGGCGATCCCATAGCGGGTGAGGTAGGTGGGGGCCCAGACAGCGATGCTCCAGTTGACTGTCGCCTGGGCGGTGTCCAGGGCAAAGGCCAGCCAGACGGTTGGCACAGCCAGCACCCGGCGGAACTCGGCCGGGGAAAAGCGCCCGGTATATTGGCCGCCGCCTTCGACTGCGGCTTCGGTGCCTCCCCGCTGCGGCTCCCGCACGAACAGGAA
>NZ_JBUZWC010000180.1:0-231 GCF_055329585.1 Virgibacillus sp. GM2-2
CAGCGGGTACAACAGCCCGGTCGCGGGCAGCCCGGCGGCTTTATCCCCCAGGTAGGCTTCGTAGACATCCAGCGCGGGCTTGCCGTCGAGTTCGTACAGTACGTTGCCCACCGACTTCGTGACGCGGTGCTCGGGCCCGAACAGGTCCCAGCCGCCCTTCGATCCGTGCCCGATCTGGACGCGGTTCCCGTATAGCCCGACGGCGACGATCCATTTATTCTGCTCGATTTT
>NZ_JBUZWC010000181.1:0-230 GCF_055329585.1 Virgibacillus sp. GM2-2
TTCGGGAAGCCATAGGCGGGTACCGGCCCAGTTTAAACGGTAGACGCCGCGGGAGGCAATCGAGGCGCGATCAGAATTTCTTGAGCTCTTCGACGAGGCCGTCGATTCCCTTCTTGCGGTACAGGTCGACCAGCCGCTGCTCTTCGGCGGACGGACTCACCTTAATCAGCATCGGATCGCTCAGGTTGTCGCGGTTCGGCACCCAGACTTTTCCGTCCGCGAACTCCACC
>NZ_JBUZWC010000182.1:0-229 GCF_055329585.1 Virgibacillus sp. GM2-2
ATTCTGAATGTCATCGGCCGCAGTCTTGAACACGGCGACGATCGTCGCGTTCTTTCCGCTTGGCTTGTCCAGCAGTACGTCATCCCAAGTCCACAAGCCTCGGTCAGGATCGTGCCATTGGCGAAGAGCAGGCCGTTTGAGGGGGGCCAAACCCTCTGCCTGGAGTTCCGCTGGCCTCGTGCTCCAGTGCTGGAGTAGTAAAACTTTCCGGATCAGAGATACGAGCGGT
>NZ_JBUZWC010000183.1:0-229 GCF_055329585.1 Virgibacillus sp. GM2-2
ATGTGAAGTACCTCTTTTTATTATCCTCAGTAGGATAAATGAAAATTAAGTACTTACACAAAATTTAGAACAGTCCCACAACTCATTTTGTTGAACTATATCTGTACAACAACTCTACCTCGAATTTTTCCATCTAAAATTTCATTTGAAATATTTAAAGCATCTGTTAACTGAATTTCAGTCGTTACTGTTTCTAATTTTGTTTGATCTAATTCTGTAGCCAAACGTT
>NZ_JBUZWC010000184.1:0-228 GCF_055329585.1 Virgibacillus sp. GM2-2
GCTCCGGTCTGGGCGCCCTGCGCCGCCGTCCGGAGTCACGCTGGCGCCGTACACCCTCAGACCTCGACGACCTCGTCCCGCTGCAGGAGCGACTGCTCCGCTCGGCGGTCGACGCGGTGCGACCCGGGGGAGTGGTGGCCTACGTGACGTGCTCGCCCGTCGTGGCCGAGACCTCCGAGGTGGTGTCGCGGGTCCTGGCCGACCGCCCCGACGTCGTACTCCAGGACG
>NZ_JBUZWC010000185.1:0-228 GCF_055329585.1 Virgibacillus sp. GM2-2
GGCAACTTATGGCGAGGTGATGGAGCAGCCTGGCCAGACGTTCTTCACCCAATCCGCAAACGTGATGACGACCGAGTTCTTGAAACAGGTCGAACTCACGAAGGACACAGCGAATCAGACCATTCGGCTGCTGTACCACGACGGCGAAGTTCCTGAGTGCGCCTTCACGCTCTTGCACTACCTGAAGCTCGTTGTTTTCATGGCCAAGGTTCTTGCACCGCGGGCAGG
>NZ_JBUZWC010000186.1:0-228 GCF_055329585.1 Virgibacillus sp. GM2-2
GAACCCGCTGCCGATCTGCTCGCCGACGACCTGCCCGAGGCCACCGACGCCGACGCGGGCGAGGCCGGCGACGATGACCCGAGCCTTCGCGCCGGCGGTGCGCAGGCATCCGGGGGCGCCGAGCGCGGCGAGGATGGCCCGGCGGTCTACGGCGATGCGGCCTACGGCACGGGCAAGCTGCTGGCCGGGCTGGAAACCGCGGGCGCGCAAATCTTTACGAAGGTGCAG
>NZ_JBUZWC010000187.1:0-228 GCF_055329585.1 Virgibacillus sp. GM2-2
AAGCGGGACAGGGAAGCCTGTTCGGCGCCGCCCCCCTCGATGGGGCGCCGGCCGCGGACGAGACGGCCGCGGCCTGGCCCGAGGCGGAGCGGCTGCGGGCAGAGAAGGAGGCGCTGGGCTTCTTCCTCACCGGCAATCCGCTCACCGTCTTCGAGGCGCGGCTCCAGGCGCTGACGACGCACACCACCCGCATGCTGCGCGAGGGCTACCAGGGCTCGGCGACCGTCG
>NZ_JBUZWC010000188.1:0-227 GCF_055329585.1 Virgibacillus sp. GM2-2
GGACTCACCACGTCGCGCATCGGGCGCTACTTCGTCCACCGGGATGTCGTGGACTCCACCATGGCTATCGCCCGCCGCGAGGCCGTGGAAGGCGCACCACACGGGACGGCCGTCCTGGCCGAAGAACAGACCGCGGGCCGCGGGCGCCGCGGACGCACCTTTTACAGCCCCGCCCGGCAGAACATCTACGTCACCTTCGTCCTCCGCTGCCCACTCGATGTCCATCG
>NZ_JBUZWC010000189.1:0-226 GCF_055329585.1 Virgibacillus sp. GM2-2
TATATTCTCGGCTTTCGGGCCGTGCTCAATCCGCACAAACTTGGGGTCGATCACATCGCCTTTGCCGAGGTGAAGCTTTCCGATACGCGGGAAAAGGCGCTGGAGGAATTCAACACGGCGGTGCGCAAGATCAAGGAAGTGGAGGAATGCCACATGATTGCAGGCGCCTTCGATTATCTCCTGAAGGTGCGTACCAGTGACATTCGCAAATACCGCAGGGTGCTCG
>NZ_JBUZWC010000190.1:0-226 GCF_055329585.1 Virgibacillus sp. GM2-2
TGGGCTCCCGGCCCAGCACCTGCATGAGCTGGCGCGACTCGCGCATGACCTTGTTGATCTGCTCGATCATGTGCACGGGAACCCGGATCGTCCGGGCCTGGTCGGAGATGGAGCGGGTGATGGCCTGGCGGATCCACCAGGTGGCGTAGGTGGAGAACTTGTACCCCTTGCGGTACTCGAACTTCTCCACCGCCTTGATCAGGCCGATGTTTCCCTCCTGCACGAG
>NZ_JBUZWC010000191.1:0-226 GCF_055329585.1 Virgibacillus sp. GM2-2
GATGAGGTG
This sequence comes from Virgibacillus sp. GM2-2, assembly GCF_055329585.1. Taxonomy (NCBI): domain Bacteria; kingdom Bacillati; phylum Bacillota; class Bacilli; order Caryophanales; family Bacillaceae; genus Virgibacillus; species Virgibacillus sp. GM2-2. The sequence goes on from NZ_JBUZWC010000191.1 coordinate 10, forward strand.
GACGATGGCGTTGGTCGAGCCGCCGAGCGCCAGCACCGTGGTGACGGCGTTGTCGATCGCGCGCGCGTCGACCACGTCGCGGATCTTCAGGTCCTCCCAGACCATGTCGACGATTCGCCGGCCCGTGAGGGAGGCCATCTGGGCGTGGCGGGAGTCGGCCGCGGGGATCGAGGCTGCGCCGGGAAGCGTGAGGCCCATGGCCTCGGCCGCGCTCGTC
>NZ_JBUZWC010000192.1:0-225 GCF_055329585.1 Virgibacillus sp. GM2-2
GCGTAGACGCCCGCGATGAACAGGTGCACGACCTCCGTGCCCCGCGCCTTGGCGGCGGCCAGCTCGGCGGCCGGAACCTGCGCCTCGGCGACGAACTGCACGAACAGCGCGGTCAGGTACACGTACAGGATGGACTTCATCCCGTAGAAGCTGAAGCGCTCGGCGCCCTCGTTGCCCACGATGTAGGGGATCCCGCTCGGATAGCGGTCGTCGCGGGCCGCGACG
>NZ_JBUZWC010000193.1:0-224 GCF_055329585.1 Virgibacillus sp. GM2-2
GGAGAAAAAATAGAACCGCCGGCCGCGATGGGCGAAGTAAACCGCCGCACACCATGGAGTTTGAGCTGAAACGGTGGCCAGATGCAGAACGGTGCAGTCGTGGAGAAACGACTCCGCCTCTTTCCGGATTCCGTGAGGTACAGGGTGCATTGTCGGCAAGCCTCAATCAAATCAACAGTTAACTCTCATCAGATCGGCCATGCGCCGGGGAGGGCTGTACAACG
>NZ_JBUZWC010000194.1:0-224 GCF_055329585.1 Virgibacillus sp. GM2-2
GATGTAGGTCGGGGTCGTCACGTACAGCATCGCCCCGTCCGGCGGCGCCTGCGCGACGCGCGCCACCGCGCGCGCGCCGCTGCCGCCGGTGACGTTCTCGATCGCGAAGTTGACGCCCATCTTGGGGCCGAGGTGCTTCGCGAGCGTGCGGACGAACACGTCGCTGCCGCCGCCGGGGCTCGAATGGGTGACGAGCGTGACGGTCGGGACCGGATACGAACCCT
>NZ_JBUZWC010000195.1:0-224 GCF_055329585.1 Virgibacillus sp. GM2-2
GGTTGGGAAGGGTGGTTTTTGTGATATTGGTTGACAAAAAAGAAAAAGGGGGGGAGGGGGAGGGGGGGGGGGGGGGGAGGGGGGGGGGGGGGGGAGGGGGGGGGGGGAGGGGGGGGGGGAGGGGGGGGGGGGGGGGGGGGGGGGTTTTTCATGTATAGGAAAGTACGAAGAATAATGCTACGTCGCCATCTTGACCAACGTTAGCAGAGCAGTGCATGGATAAT
>NZ_JBUZWC010000196.1:0-224 GCF_055329585.1 Virgibacillus sp. GM2-2
CCGGCGCCGGCCGAAAGCTGGCGCGCGAGCTGCGACAGGGTCTGCGCAGCGCCCGGCCGCTCGATCAGCTGCGCGGCGAGGAACAGGTCCCCGACCAGGTCCGGCCGTTGCGGCAAGTCCTCGACCAGCATTGTGAAATAAGGCCGGATCTGGTTCTCGAGCCCGACCAGCGCGCTGCGCTCGCCGGTGACGTCGCTCACGACCGCACTGTACAGCGTCATCGC
>NZ_JBUZWC010000197.1:0-223 GCF_055329585.1 Virgibacillus sp. GM2-2
GTGAGGGTGAATTTGCAGGCGCTGACCCAGAAGACAGGGATGAATACCGTGCGGAGAACGTCTTCTTTGTGCCTCCTTCAGCCCGATGGAGTTATTTACTTTCCAGGGCAAAACTTCCGGAAATCGGAAAGGATGTTGACAATGCCATGGATGCCATCGAACGGGACAACCAGTCACTGAAAGGAGTACTCCCCAAAGTATTTGCCAGGTCGAACCTTGATCC
>NZ_JBUZWC010000198.1:0-222 GCF_055329585.1 Virgibacillus sp. GM2-2
CCTATGCCTATTAATCCCGCAGGAGTCGACTGCCCTCCGCTCCAATCAACTGCCAAAACAGAAGATAATTATGTTTTTCTTTCATCAACCATAAAAAGAAATAAGAGTTAAGAAGCACAAAACTAGCGGAAGAAATACACGAAGACTCCTGCGGGAAAGCGAAGTGATGAGACCCCGCAGTGAGCGTTCTTTGCTCGCGAGGAGGCTCAGCGCAAGCCCGCG
>NZ_JBUZWC010000199.1:0-222 GCF_055329585.1 Virgibacillus sp. GM2-2
GCTTGATGTGCATCTTTGCGTCAAACTCTAGGGACTACTCGCCACAACAGCGAACAGACCCCACGTGCCCCCGCCCCTGAGAGACGACTTCCGACGCGAGCCCCCCTACCCGCCTGACTTCCTGTTCCTGGAGAAGGACTGGAGCGGGGTCGGGGACCTCGAGGACCTGCGCGGGCTGGAGCGACGTCTGACGGCGGAGAACCTGATCCCGCTCTCGTACCT
>NZ_JBUZWC010000200.1:0-222 GCF_055329585.1 Virgibacillus sp. GM2-2
CGGTCTGCGGGCGGTGGGCAGTTGGGCCTACGGCGACATGTTCACCGGCTGGGGGCTGCTGGAAACCGAGTCGGACCAGCCCGGCGGCGGGCGGGAGCTGTCGTTCTATGTGCGGGAGGGGTACTGGCGCCGGGAGCATTCCCTGGTCCGGCGCTACACTCTGAGGATGGACGGGTTCGTGTCGCTGAATGCGCCCAGGGCAGGCGGCGAGATGCTGACCCG
>NZ_JBUZWC010000201.1:0-220 GCF_055329585.1 Virgibacillus sp. GM2-2
GATCCCCGAGCGGATGTGCAAGGAGTGCAAGGGCACCGGCCATACCCGGGCGAAGCGCAAGGTCACGATCAACATCCCTTCCGGTATCGAGAGCGGTATGCGGCTGCGTATGGAAGGCTATGGCGAAGCCGGAGATTACGGGGCACCCAATGGTGACCTGTATATCGAGATCCATGTCCTGCCCCATAACCGGTTCACCCGCGATGGTGATAACCTCGGG
>NZ_JBUZWC010000202.1:0-219 GCF_055329585.1 Virgibacillus sp. GM2-2
GCTGAGATTGAAATGCGGCCCGCTCAGATAAAGCGGCGTCGTGGTCCAGAACAGGCTGAACGCGGCAAACAGGAAGGCATGATAGATCGCCCGCCGCCGCAGGAGCGGCGTATGCACAGCCAGCCTGCCCATCGAGGCCATCAGCGCGCCATAACCAAGCCTCGCCTCAGGCACACGAGGCGGCAAAAGCCGAAAGAGCACGACGGCAAGGACGGCCAT
>NZ_JBUZWC010000203.1:0-218 GCF_055329585.1 Virgibacillus sp. GM2-2
TGGTGGCCACCCCCATAGGCAACCTGGCCGACATCAGCCTGCGCGCCCTGCATGTGCTGCAGCTGGTGGACTGCGTGGCCTGCGAGGACACGCGCCACACCCAGGGCCTGCTGCGCTCCTATGGACTGGACCGCCCCGGCAGCCAGCTGCTGGCCGTGCACCAGCACAACGAGGCCGAGGCGGCACAGCAGATCGTGGCCCGGCTGCAGCAGGGCTAG
>NZ_JBUZWC010000204.1:0-217 GCF_055329585.1 Virgibacillus sp. GM2-2
CCCTAACCTCTTGATCCGTAGTCAAACGCTCTATCCAATTGAGCTACGGGCGCTTATGGTGCCGAGGGCCGGACTCGAACCGGCACGATAATCACTTATCGCAGGATTTTAAGTCCTGTGCGTCTGCCAATTCCGCCACCCCGGCATGGAAACTTGGCTTTTTGGAGCGGAAGACGGGATTCGAACCCGCGACCCCCACCTTGGCAAGGTGATGTTC
>NZ_JBUZWC010000205.1:0-217 GCF_055329585.1 Virgibacillus sp. GM2-2
CATGCCGATGCCGAAGCGCATCCGCAGCACGCGCTCTTCGCGCGGGGTGAGGCTGGCCAGGACGCGGGTGACCGTCTCCTTGAGGTTCGCCTGGATCGCCGCGTCGACCGGAATGATCGCGTTCTTGTCCTCGATGAAGTCGCCCAGATGGCTGTCTTCCTCGTCGCCGATCGGCGTTTCGAGGGAGATCGGCTCCTTGGCGATCTTCATCACCTTG
>NZ_JBUZWC010000206.1:0-216 GCF_055329585.1 Virgibacillus sp. GM2-2
GGTGTCGCATCGGCTGTTCTTCGGCTTCTTCGGCCTCTTGGTGTTGATCGGCGTGTCGCTCCACGTCATCACCTACAACACGATCCCCTGGGTGAGCCGGGACCTCCATCACGGGTCGATCGAGCCCGATCAGTCGATCGCCATCACGGTGGCGGACCACGAGTTCATGCTTCCCGAGGGAGGCGTGACGATCCAGTGTGGCGAGACGGTGCTTTT
>NZ_JBUZWC010000207.1:0-215 GCF_055329585.1 Virgibacillus sp. GM2-2
TTGGAAAGATAAAAGCCATGAAGAACTTTCAACAGAAGAAATCAAAAAAGGCTTAGACATTCTTAAAAATATGGGTATTGTAGAGTTGGTGATTTCTGGCGGGGATCCGCTTTTACGTGATGATATCGGCGAAATCATCAATTATGCTAATGAAAGGTTTGTAACTACTGTTTATGATAACGGTAGTATGGCTGCAAAAAAAATTGATGTTTTAC
>NZ_JBUZWC010000208.1:0-215 GCF_055329585.1 Virgibacillus sp. GM2-2
GCTCCCCGGAGGAAACGCTGTTCGCCAGCAATGCTCCGAATGTCGGCCAGGTCAGGCCCGTGCCAAGACTGTTCAGCACAGCCGCCGGGTACAGCATCCAGAGGACCGGAACACTAACCGTGCCTATGGCTGCCAATGCCTGCACCAGGAGGCTGTTGACCGCCAGCGTTTTCTCGCCGAAGCGCTTGGCCAGCGGACCAACCAATCCACCCTGC
>NZ_JBUZWC010000209.1:0-214 GCF_055329585.1 Virgibacillus sp. GM2-2
AGCCGTTGATGAAACGGTAATTGACCCGGTCTTCTGCCGGCGCGGGCACGCCCGGAAACGATGTCTCCAACAGATTGGAGACGATCCAGGCGGTCACCGTTTCGCCGTCAGCGACGGTATATGTCGGCTGAGACGCGTTCGCCGCAAATGGTCCATCCGTCATAATGGATCGCCTCCCTTCGATCTTTATGAAATTATTTTCACAATTCGATTT
>NZ_JBUZWC010000210.1:0-214 GCF_055329585.1 Virgibacillus sp. GM2-2
GAGTCTTTACGGGGATCGACTGCACCAACGGTGAGCTTTTCCGGGGATGACGAGCCAGATGAGCTTTAACGGTGATATTGCGTGACTCACCGAAATCGGGCAGCATAGGTGAAATTCCTTAACTCACCGATCGATGGCGACCAAGAAAACGCTTCCGGTATCGCAAGATCCAGAACAAGCGAACCGGGAGTTTCGGAAGGCCAATGAAATAATT
>NZ_JBUZWC010000211.1:0-214 GCF_055329585.1 Virgibacillus sp. GM2-2
TCTACCAGCGCTCATCCGCCAATATGCCCGCTATGGCTATTGGAAGGCGCGGATGCTGCGGCATTACCCGCACACCCTTCGCTGGAGACAGCTCCTGCCGCCGCTGTTTGTGCTCTCCGCCCTGTGCCTGGCGCTGCTCTCGATCCTGTTCCCTCCGGTTGTCTGGCTTCTAGTGGTAGAATTAGGATTGTACGGAGCCGTGTTATTGGCATCC
>NZ_JBUZWC010000212.1:0-214 GCF_055329585.1 Virgibacillus sp. GM2-2
GCACCGGTATGCGGCAATGCCGGGCTCATTTCCGCAATCGAAAATGTCAGCCCGAGATACATGATGGCGATGATGATGCCCGCCACCAGCATGCCGCCCCAGCCGCCAGTGGAAAAGCCGAAATTCCATCCGGAAAAATGCCCGGAAATAACCGCGCCGACGCCCAGCGACCAGAGCGACCACACGCCCGCATAACGGGAAAGTCCGCGTTTTT
>NZ_JBUZWC010000213.1:0-214 GCF_055329585.1 Virgibacillus sp. GM2-2
ATCTGCTTGCCCGCATCGGCCCTGCCATCGTCTGGATAGGCGCACTTCTGTCCGCCCTTCTCGGCCTCGACCGGCTTTTTCAGGCGGAACGGGATGACGGCTCCCTCGACCTCATTCTCATGCGGGAAAACCCGCTGGTCCTGACCGTGCTCGTCAAATGCCTGGCGCATTGGGTCGCAACCGGCCTTCCGCTGGTGCTTGCTTCGCCGTTGCT
>NZ_JBUZWC010000214.1:0-213 GCF_055329585.1 Virgibacillus sp. GM2-2
GCTGATCCACGCGCTGATCGACAAGGGCCCGAAGAACCTGACGGTGATCAACAACAATGCGGGTAATGGCCGCATCGGCATCGCCGCGATGATCGATGCGGGCATGGTCACGAAGATGATCTGCTCGTTCCCGCGTTCATCCGATCCGCGCGCCTTCACCGACAGATATCTGGCTGGCGAGATTGAGCTGGAACTTGTGCCGCAGGGCACGCT
>NZ_JBUZWC010000215.1:0-213 GCF_055329585.1 Virgibacillus sp. GM2-2
GTCGAACCGGCGATTTTCACTTCGACCGTATGCTGTCCCTCTTCAAGATTGGTGAGTTCTAACTCAGTTTCGGAAGTTTCAACATAACCGTCTCCGTCGATCGAATATAGGTAAAGATGATCGACTCCACCGGTAGGCTTCCAGGAAACCGTTACGTTCTTCGTCGCGTATTCGGTCTGGAGATTTTCGAACTCTACCGATACATTCAATTGC
>NZ_JBUZWC010000216.1:0-212 GCF_055329585.1 Virgibacillus sp. GM2-2
CAAGGTCCTCAAGGAAAAGACCAAGGCCGACCGGCTCGAGGATAGGATGCATCTCGCCCGCGATCTGGAAGATCGCGAGGCCGACGACAATGCAATCTATGATCTACTTGAAATGACGAACGCATCCCGGACACCAGCCTCCAGCAAGGTTGGCGATTCATAATCTGTCCCATTGTTGCATCGCAGGCGTTTCGAAAGAGGTCTCCGGCGAT
>NZ_JBUZWC010000217.1:0-211 GCF_055329585.1 Virgibacillus sp. GM2-2
GCTATCGGCTGTTAACCGATCGGTCGTAGGTTCGAATCCTACCTGTGGAGCCATATGGAGAAGTACTCAAGTGGCTGAAGAGGCGCCCCTGCTAAGGGTGTAGGTCGTGTGAGCGGCGCGAGGGTTCAAATCCCTCCTTCTCCGCCATTTTTTTATGGCCCGTTGGTCAAGCGGTTAAGACACCGCCCTTTCACGGCGGTAACACGGGTTC
>NZ_JBUZWC010000218.1:0-210 GCF_055329585.1 Virgibacillus sp. GM2-2
CCAACTGAAAGAGCGCGTAGCCGAAGCAAACACTGATGCAGACGCCGAGAAGAGGTGGTTTCAGAAGAAGGTCCTCGATCAAGCAACTCGTCAGATTCGAGACACGCTTCGCTACCTCAAAGAGCAGCCCAAGATTGGCCTTACCAACCATCGTGGACATGAACGCCAACTCACGTTTGATTCAATCACTCAATTTCATAAAGTTGTTGT
>NZ_JBUZWC010000219.1:0-210 GCF_055329585.1 Virgibacillus sp. GM2-2
TCCCTTATGCGCCTGCGGCGCGGTTTTCCGCCTACACGCGCAAAGAACCGGTTGGCGTGGTCGGCGCGATCATACCCTGGAACATGCCGCTTCTCATGGCGGTATGGAAGCTGGGGCCCGCGCTGGCGGCGGGCTGCACGATCATTCTCAAGCCCGCCTCGGATACGCCGCTGACGGCGTTGCGCATCGGCGAGCTGGTAGCGGAAGCCG
>NZ_JBUZWC010000220.1:0-208 GCF_055329585.1 Virgibacillus sp. GM2-2
ATCTATGCGAGTGAATCGCATGACGAGGTGCAGCGCTTCGATGACGAATCGCTGGTCAAGCTTGCCGAAGAAGCCAAGCGCGGTGTTTCCATCGCGACCCCGGTCTTCGACGGTGCGCATGAGCCTGACGTCGCCGCCATGCTGAAGAAGGCAGGTCTGCATGAATCCGGTCAGTCCGTTCTTTATGACGGCCGTACCGGTGAGCCGT
>NZ_JBUZWC010000221.1:0-208 GCF_055329585.1 Virgibacillus sp. GM2-2
AAAAAGAAAGGGGAAGACAAAAAGGGGGGTGGGGGGGAGGTGGGGAAAAAAAAGCGTTTTTGGGTAAGGGGTTTGTGGGGGGGGAAAAGCAGGGGGGTGTGGGGGAAAAGGGGAAGAAAAGGGGGGGGGGGGGGGGGGGGGGGTTTTTTTCTATTTTTTTCTCCTTTTTCTCCCTTTTTTCCTATCTTTTCCCACTTGGTTCTCTGAG
>NZ_JBUZWC010000222.1:0-207 GCF_055329585.1 Virgibacillus sp. GM2-2
GGCGAGACCTCGATCAACGAGAAGATCGTCATCCAGTGCTTCGACGGCAGCCGTCGTGCCATCCTCAATTCTGCCGTCCCGCTCTTCGATGCCGACGGCAGCATCAACGGCGCCGTCATCGTCAACCAGGACATCGACGACCTGCAGCGCGCCCAGCAGGAAATCCGCCAGCTCAACGAGGGTCTGGAGCGGCGCGTGCGCGAGCGC
>NZ_JBUZWC010000223.1:0-206 GCF_055329585.1 Virgibacillus sp. GM2-2
CGAATGCCGGAGCCACAATCCGGTGCGTTCACCACTTCGCCACGACCGCCATAAACAAAATGGCAGGGGTAGCAGGACTCGAACCCACATTGACGGTTTTGGAGACCGCAGTTCTACCGTTGAACTATACCCCTACGCTAACTATTTTAAATGGTGGAGGGGGGCAGATTCGAACTGCCGAACCCTGAGGGAGCGGATTTACAGTC